>JABIGP010000020.1 GCA_018650105.1 Methanobacteriota archaeon | reverse complement strand
TGTATAGGGTTGCAATACTTGTGGTGATAGTGTCGTAATACGCAATGTGTTAGCCTGACCAGGTGTGACCGTTATGTTATATGTCGCATTTAATGTCAAATGATCTGCTCGGATTTCAATTAATCCTGCTGTCCAAGGAAAGAATAATCCATTGCTATCAATGGACCCATTGCTACAACTCCAAACGATTTCACCTTCTGCGATATTGTTTACTGAATCATATAATATTGCAGTGAAATCTAACACTTCATCAGCAGACATCGAATATTGTGGAGATGTCACTTCAATTCTTGTTGGAGTTCCTGCTTGCATTATTGACTCATTATCTAAGGTCGATACTGTTACTGGCTGAAAGGCTTGAGTCAACAAAATAGATAGGATGAAGAAAAATATTAATTTTCCATTTACTACATTATCTCGCATAAAACCACCTAAGATGGAAATGAACATCAATCAGTCCATTCTTCCCAATCATCTTCACCAGGCAGACGGTACCACCAAGTTCCGGAATCATCTTCCCACCACTCAGTTCCTTCGTCATCTACGCGATAACTTTCATCTTTGGTAAAATCAGTTTCCTCTGGTTCAATTTCAGGTACTGGCTTAGGAGTAGGAGCTGGGCCGGCTGGACCGGTAGGACCGGCTCCACCACCGCGAGTAGGTTTTCTTCTCTCAGTGATTGGCTCATCATCGTCATCATCATCCTCATCCTCATCCTCATCCCACTCGTCATCATTTCCGCTCAATACCATCTTCAATACGAATAGTAGTACAATCGCAATTGCTGCTGCCAAAAATGCTCCGATATAGTATAAGATACCGCCTGCTTCAAAGAATCCTTGAAGTGTTCCAGTGACTGTGAAAGTTCGCTCTTCATTGACTTGTCCTGAATTAACTGTAATAGTTTGAGTTCCTTCATCAAGAGTTATTATTCTCCAAACGCCATCGCCTTGAGATAGAACTTGCGCTCTACCTGTTGAATCAACAAGTGTGCTTGAAGGCACTGGGATCTTGTTCCAATATTCATCATATGCAGTTACATTAACCATGAACTCGCCAAGTTGTTCAACTTCTTCAAGAGAAAGTTCAACCTTGAGATGCGCAACAATTCTCTTTGCACTTACTGCTAATTCAATTTCGTTACTAACGGTTAGTGAACTACTAAATGTCAAAAGATGTGGACCTTCAATTCTTGCCTGGTAGGTATAGATTCCCTCATCTGTCGTTGAGTTGATATCATGAGCTACTGCATCGTTTTCTTGCCATTCGACATTTTGCGGGAAGGTGTTTCCATCGCTATCAGTTCCAGTAATCGCTATTGTAATTTGATATCCAGCTGTTGCAGTATTTGCATCTTCGGAAGCGTGAAGACTTACAGCTTGTCCATGATGTACGATAATGCTTACCGTATCACCAATTGGATAGCCTGATTCACTGATATTGAATGCACGAATTGAATAATTACCAACCTTTTCAGCTTGCCAACGACCAATAGTTTGGATGTCATTTGTAATATCGGTTTCTTCACCATTTGATTCGTCGGTTAGAATCCATTTAAGAATACTTGAATCAATAGGATTTTGGTCTTCATCCGATAAGTCTGCAGCGAAATCAATCCAGTCATCAGCAGTTAAATCATATGCTGCTAATCCTGTATCATCTTCGCTGCTAATTGAACTCAAAACGATATTGGTTAGTTCTCCATGAGAGACTGTTGCATTAATTGAGATTTCATGAACCATATTGCCATCATCATATGTTGCTGTAATTGTATATGGTGTTGTAGATGCATGATATGGAACGAAAGTGGTTTGATCACTTTCAATTTGTTCTAATACTCCTTGATCGTTCCAAAGTGCATGAGAAATAGACCAATTCGCAGTGACTGTCCAGCGATTGCCCTTTGCGTCAATTGCCTTGACCTTAACCGCTAATGTGTCATCTGCGGTAAGTGGCATCATTTGCCAACTAGAATCTTCAGAGTCAACGATAAGAACGAGAGTATTAATCTCTCCTTCTGAAACTGTAATTGTCACTTCGGCAGTAATAAATTCATATCTTGCTTCTAATATCTTAGCACCTCTTGTAACTGGGTCCCAAACTGCAGGCGCGCCAGCACTCAATTGTCCGTCGGCTATCTTTGTCCAATTTTCAATAGGCAAAACAACTGTCATTCTATTTCCACGAACATCTATTCTTGTTGTGTTGATATACACTCGCTCATCAGCAGTAATTGATGTTGAAGACGTTGCGAGTTCAAGACTCTGCATCTCTCCATGACCTACTGTAATGTTAATTTCAGCGGATGCACCTGATACCGATGTAAGAGTTAGTGTCCATGTTCCGAGGTGATCTGGGAAATATTGTTCATTGATTTCACTGTAATTGCCATTATTGGTAGTCCAAGACAACAAGCCCGCTTCTGTTGAGTTTAGCACATTGCCATATTGGTCGAATAACGTATGCGTGATATCACACCACTCACCAGCAGGAACTACTCCTTCACAACCGGTTAACTCGAAATGAGATGGAGCACCTGTATCGACTGCAATTTGAACATCCACAGATTGTGTACCCCACGTGACTGTAACGGTTTGAGCACCTGAAGCAAATGGATAGAAAATATTTCCATTAACACCGCCCATTGTGCCATTTGAAGCAGAGTATGTGATTAATTCACCAGCAACGATATTACCAAATTGGTCAACTACAGATGCTGTTATTTCCAACGATTCATCGGATGTAATCTGACCCGTTAACGGAGTGACATCAAGTGTTGTCGGGCTGCCAGGTGTAACGGTTATTGATTCACTGGAACAAATTAATCCAAAGCAAGCGGTAATCGTATGAGTTCCAGCATTTCTTGGAGTAAACAATCCGAATGAATCGATGCTACCATCACTAGAACTCCAAGTCACAGGTGCGATGAGTTGCAATGCTTGGTGATTATATGCTTGATGAGAGAAACTAAAGGTTGTGTCAGCATCTGTCGTAGGAGCTGTTGGTGAGATTGCAACACTGCTAACATTAGTTGTGTTCAGTTGAATCTTTGGCCTATATGAAGGCGTGGAATATTCACTTGAGTACATGTCAATTGTGAGGTCTCCAGCATTTGGAGTTGCAATAAGAACCCATTGATTATCGTTATCAATTAGCATACCATTTACTCCGATATCAAGCCAGAACCAACCTGTTGCAGTGGATGGAAGTGTCATTGTACTGATTGCAGTAGCATCATATTCTACACCTGCTTGAAGACCAGGGGTACTCCAATTTGTTCCTGGTGTTGATTGATTCCATGATGAAGCAGATTGACTCCAACTAGACGATAACATTCTGTGTACTGAAATATCTAGGGTAGATGCGCCACCTGACGCAGACATAGAGTAGATATAGAATCCAAGGCTTGCAGAATGAATGTTCTGGAATGGTGCAAATGGAATTTGTGAATTATCCAATCCAATAATGACTCGGCATTTGGCATTTGTGACTGAATCGCAACCTGTACCCAAACTGAGATAATCAACATCACCATTATTGATTTCAGGATTTGCTTCACTCAGTGTGCTATCTCTAATATTGGTGTGGCCAAATTGTAGCACTTCGTTTCCAGTTTGGAAATCATATGTAAAGGTTAGATCTTGGTTATCCGTATGCGATGGGTCACCTATCGCAAACGACCAGCGTGCAGATGAAGGTCCAGGTATTGTTTGATTTACACCTTGTACCCACCACGAAAATACATCGCCTGCGTCTAAAATATTGTTAAAGCGGAATGTTGTTCCGTTAATGTATGTGCTTTCCCAGGATTTGTATTTGTATACACCTGTTGCATTTGCAATTGTCACGATATATCCGCTCGCTCCAGTCACAGGATTCCAGGATAATGTAGGAGATGTCTGACTTTGTAGGACGACTTCGCTGTCATCGTATAACACACTTCCATCTAATGGGAATACCAAAGATGGCTGTCCAGGAGGAACAATTCCAGCGGTATTATCAACATAATCCAATACTAACTGTGGACGACGTGATTCGTTTGCAGTGTAGTCACTTGAGAAGAAACGATGAGTCGTACTTGGTGTTCCAACTACCTTTAGCAATATGGTCATAGTTGTATTTCCATTAGCGATATTCGATTGCGCTAGACTTGTCAAGTCAAATTCATGCCAGCCATTAGGTGGCATCAATGTAAGAGTTGTACGAGTTAGTTCAGATGTTGAACAAGTCGGTGCATTACTCCATGTTGCAGTTGATTCACTGAAAGAAGAACATGCATGAGCTGAAACTGTGGTTGAAGTAGACCCGACAACTTGCTGCCTCCAAAGTTTGAGTACCATTGAAGTTGGTGTCATCGCTGCAGGCCATGGAATATCACCCAAATAGAATTCAAGTAATATTTGGCTTTCACCAGTTCCTGAAGATGTTGTACCCAAATCGAGTACTGTGCTCGCTCCTTGATTGCTTGTTACTGTAGATTCTAGTTCCACATCCGGTACAATTGGCACTAATCCACTTTCAGAGAAGATAGATCCGCGAGACAATATTACTGTATGATTGCCATCACCATCATCGTATCCAATATTTCCAGGAGTTCTGAAACTGTGGACATCAGACCATTCACCAACACGATTGTCTTGGTATGCTCTTACGCGCCAATAAGTCCATTCATCATTATCTGAATTATTGGTGACTGACATAGTATTGGTAGTGGAATTGAATGTAAGATTATGTGCAGGTAATTCTAACATGTCTATGCATTCGGAATATACCATGCGTGGAGAGTCTGAATGACAAGCGATCCAACTAGTTTCATTGTTTTGGTGCTCTGTCCAATTAGCATCAAATTCGGTTAGTCCCGAAGGTCTAGGTGTGCTAGTATTCCATAGTGTAGTACCATCTGCTGGTAATAACCCAGTTGCTGCTGAAGGAATCCATGGAGCTTGTTCAACATAGGTGAAATTAATTCTTGGTCTTTGGGAAATCATTGATGCTTCACTACTGTGTAACGCATATACCCCCATTGTATTCGTGCCAAATGATTCTCCTTGAATTACAAGAGAGATGGAACTTTGCCCATTGTAAATTGCTGCTTGAATCGCTGCTGTCAAGTTCCACACAACTGTGCCACCAGATGAATTAATCCACTGTCCTTCAGTAAATGGAAGGTCACTATCACCGCTGTGATGTGCTCCTTGAACTAACCAATTTGTTGAATTGGATGGAGAATTCCATGTCGATGATTCATTCCAATTAGTATTCATTACTGATACTGAAGTAAATACTGAACCAGAACCCATACTGGATACAACAGACATTTCCAATGTAGCATTTTGAACCTCATATACACTTGGTAACGGTATTACTCCTAGGTCAAATGAAATTAGTGAATTTGCGTAATGAGTACTAGATAAAGGACTTCTTCCAACGTACATTGTCGTTGAATTACCAAAATTAGTAAATCTATTTCCACTGTCAACATATACATCTTCAGTCACAGTTGGATATGATAATGGATCTACATATGCACCTTCTTGTATTGTGACCCAAGCAGTGGTAGAATCTACTTCTCCACCCATTTCTTCAGGAATATGGAATACTGTTGAGGCACTTCGAGGCCCTAGCATTTCATCAACAACCGGTTGTACCATCCATCGCACTTCGCGGGTGTGATCTATGTCCATACCCGGAGTGAATGTTAGATTTGTCAAATCAAATAATTGTGGCTGTGTTCTTGAATCATAAGTGGTTAAACCTTCCATTTCTTCATTCGCATCAGCCATGATGAATAATCTCCAATCATCAATATTTGCTGCATTGGCATGAGTCCAAGACAAAATTGGCTTGTATTCAGGAATTGGTGCATGAGAAGTTAGATTCCAAGTTATTCCATTATGAGATGGACCAACATTGCTTCCCGCTACAGTTGGTATTGTTGCACTTCCATTTGACCAAGTTAAATTTAACCAAGGCTTATCGGATGAAGTGCTATCTGTTGAGATAAATTGTACAAGGTCTTGAGTAACAGTTCCTGAGGTATAAATCATCAGTGATAATTCGCTGGAACCTGCGGCTTGTGCTGCTTGAATTGCTTCAGTGACATCCCAAGTCATCCAATCTGCTGACACACTGTCTTGGATGTCAACATTATTTCCAATATCAGTTCCTATATGCCTTCCACCGAGTGCAGACCAATTGTTAACTCCATCATAGGTAGTATCGTTTGCATCGGAATTCCAGTTTTGCAGTACTGGCCTAATTGCTATTGGCTCGTCAATGGCTGAACCAAATATTGAGTAAAGGTTCAAATCAGCATTGGTAATTCTTGCATTACTCGGAGTAGGCAATTGGTTGAGTGGTATTTTTATCAATCCTGCAGATTGATAACCATTTGGCATTTCTCCTACATTGATATATCCTGATGAATCGTATGTTGAACTTGAACCTAATCCATTTTCAATTACATATGTATCGGTGAAATCTGGAAGATTGAGTTGAGGCATTGCCTTTCTATGACGTAATTCCATTGAAGCAGACTCTGAATTAATGGAGAAGGTTGCGATATCTGGGAGGAGGAAATTGTAAGTTTGGGACCAATTTCCAAGTTGATTTGTTGTGGAAATTGCTCTTACTCTCCAATACCAAGTGGTACCATTGTCCAAATTACTTGCTGGAGTATAGGTTAGATTTGTTGTATCGAAACCAGAATCCAACCATGATGTTGTCATGACCAAATCAGGAGTGCTGAATGATGTAGATTTGTCCATTTGAACTGCCCAGCCGCCGATACTCATTGCACCGTTAAATGACCAACCTAATTCAGGACGATGAATTGGTGCTGTTTCAATATCATCGGTAACTGACCAAGAACCATTTAATGGAGTTGTAAGAACTGGGTCATTCGGAATGGCATCAGAACCAGGAACATAAACAAAGGAAAGTTGCGGCCTGTAGGTCTCTGTATTGGTGGAACCTGGATATATCATGATATCTCTGTCGCTTCCAGTTCCAACACCTGTTACGCCAATTAGGAAATCAACTGCTCTATCTTCACGCATAGCATTTTGAACGCCTAATGTGACATTCCAATCAATAATATCGCCTGCTGAATAAGAACTACCAATCGTTAATGAATCAATTAGAGAGCCTCTTTCCCACCCTTTTGCACCTGCTGAACCCCAATTGTTGACTCCATCGTATGTTGCCCAAGTTGCACCAGAGGCTGTCCAATTATGCTGCCTACTTTCCCAAACAGCAACGTTTGGCGAGCCACTTGGATAATCTGCCAACTTTACAGTTAAATGTGCAGATTCTACTGCATATCCACTTGGTAACAAATTAGCAACTAGATCACAATTAAACAGAACACTTGTCTCACTAGGCCAAGTGTTGTAGGAAATCTGCATCTCTGTTTCACCATCATAGTTAGTAGTTGATGAACCACTGTCAATGTAAGTATCGTCACATTCTGGGTAAAGACCATCTGTCGTTCCGTTTCCATCTCTGAGTCTAAACTCGTATCTGTCATCACCTAACCAAGTACTTGACAATCCACTTACAAGGAAATTGGATGTAACCCATTGACCCCGTAATCCGTCATTATCTACATGTGACATTCTCCAGAAATACATATTTCCGGTGTTTAATTCATCATCTCCGGTCAAGTTGAATACTCCTTGCATTGAGGTGAAATTTGAATCAGTTCTTGTATCCAAGAGATTTACTCTCTCACGGAAAAATTGGTCGGTTGCAATTTCGTAAATTACATCATATGAAGAGGCTCCTGACCATGTTAGTGAGGGAGTAGAATTCCCTGAGAGATTGTGTCCAACTTTATCCCAAACAGCTTTGCCTTGATCAGGTCCGGTTAATGTAGGAGTGCCAATTGAAGTGTTGGAACTCCAACTATAAGTAAATTCAAAACGAGGAGTTAAAGCATTATTAGTACTCTCTGATGAATAGAAATTGATTCCTTGTAATCCACTAGAGGAGTATGCTCCTGTATCACTTCTACCTATCAACATGAAATCCTTAGAGCCCGATGCACCATCTCTAATCCATCCTTGTATTGCACTAGCAATATCAAAGGATGTATCTGTCAAAGAGGATGTACCTGCCATGGTATCGCTAGCTACTGAAAGCAAACCTCTTCCACCATCATCCCATAGAGTTGAAGAATCAGAACGTCTCCAAGTTGTGTCATCTTCATCCCACACACCTTCAGTATTTACTTCATGAATAGATAATTCAGGTGAACCTGTAGTTGAAAATCGAGACAAATTGAGGTTTGCACTTTGAATTGTAGCATTGTTATGTAATCCAAGTTGGTCCAAGTTTAACCTCATATGAACCAATGATTCTTTGTTAGTTGACATCATTACTTCCATTTTGTCATTAGAACCGAATTTAGTATTGATTGAACGCTGGTCAACTTGTGCATCCTCGATAAAGTCATCATTCAAACCCATGTCGTCTGCATCTACAGTAATCGTTGCTGTACCATCGCCATTATCGGTAACTGAAAGTGCTGGTAGCAAGAAATAACTTTCATTCCAATCGCTAAGAGTATCCGTAGAATCCATTGATCTAATACGATAGTAAACCACTGAACCATTAGAAATTTCATCCCCATTCGGAATAGAAAATGTTCCAGAACCACTTGAAGTAGCGAATGAATTAGTCATTGTACTGTAATGCCAAGGAAGGTCACTCGCTGCTTTGAATGATGGGTCTAAAGAAAGTTGGAATTCGACACCATCACCAACTAAGGAATTATATGATAGCGTAGGGTTCTTTTCAGCCATCAATAAGAAATCTCCAGTCATTAATGGTGCTCCTTCCTCTACGAAATCCGCTGCTACACTTCCTCCATTTCCTGATGCGGAAGACGAAGTGTCCAAAATCAAAGAAGGTCTATCGGTTGTTGTTGTTGAGTCATTCATCGCACATGCGTACTCTGCCCCTTCTGATGCAATCAATAATTCAAGAGTGTTTTGATTACTAGAAGCCGCATCTTGAGCAAGGGCGGTCACATTTATCGATAATGTCCCATTTGCAGCAGTACGGTGTGGAGGCTCCCAGTCACTGCGCTCGGTTGAACCATCTGCACCTGGTGAATTCCACATGACATTTGTTGCTGAATTAAGCCATGTGACCTCAGTTGAGTTCCATGAAGAAATTAACCCTGCTGAATATACTGCGATATCTTTGGAACCAACTGCATCACTCCAGCACTTCAGATTCAAAGTCGCTGAATGGATTGTATCAGTAGAACCAAAACTCATGTTGAAACTGAATAATAGTCGTGCTGGAGAGGTTAATCCTCCTTCAAGTGTTCCATTTTGCGCCTGCTCAAAATTATCATTAGGATAAAAGGAATCAATGTAAGTATCTGCAGAAGGCGATACATTAGAAATTACTCGATTGATTGTAGGAGTGTTTTCCAATTCTTTCCACTCAGGGATTGCACTTGGCAATGCCAAATCTGCAAATAAAAACATTAGAATCAGTATTACGGCTACAGAAGTTTGTGGTTTTTTGTTATCGCGTAGCATGGGACTCGTCCCTCTCACCTCGTCCCCGTTATACTGTCTTTTCCCTAAATCAAGATGAAATTAGGGCTCAAAACGAAATATTCTCCCTACGGGAGAGGTCCCACTGACAAAATTAACTGCCCAAATTGAAATTATGATTCTCAATTCCATGTCTTACTCAGGCCAATGTTGAAGGAGGCTCGCCACAGAGATGTCACCTATGAGCGACTTATGGGTTGAGAAACACCGTCCGCAATCAGTTCAAGAAATTCGCGGCCAATTGCCCGTAGTGCAACGATTGACAATCTATTCTGAGAATAAAGAGTTTCCACACTTACTTTTTGCAGGCCCACCAGGAACTGGAAAGACAACTGCCGCTATGGCGTTGACCAAAGATGTGTTTGGTGAAGATTACAGACAAAATCTATTGGAAATGAATGCTTCTGATGAAAGAAAATTGGAGAGCATTAGAACCAAAGTAAAGCAATTTGCAAGAACTGCTCCATATGGAAAAGCAAATTTCAAAATAATTTTTCTTGATGAGGCCGATGCTTTAACCAACGATGCACAGGGTGCACTGCGCCGAATAATGGAGCAGTATGCTCAAACATGTAGATTTATTTTATCATGCAATTATTCTTCAAAAATCATTGAACCGATACAATCTAGATGTGCTGTTTTTAGATTCCGACCTCTAGCTGATTCTGCTGTGAAAAATCAAGTAATACATGTTGCAAAAGAAGAGAAAGTAAATCTCACCGATGATGCTGCTGAAGCATTGACACGTATCAGTCAGGGCGATCTGCGAAAAGCAATTACTGCCCTGCAGGTTGCTGCTGCTTTGGACAACGATGTTACAAGAGAATTGATTTACGAAACATCGGCCACCGCTCCCCCTGAAGCATTGCATCAATATTTGATGGCATGTCGTGATGATGGATTTCATGCAGCAAGGAGAAGACTGAAGGAATTACTGGATAAATATGGCTTAGCTGGAACTGATTTTGTCAACCAATTGCATCGTGAATTATATGCTGCTGATTTCTTAACCGAAGCAGCCAAATTAGATTTAACTGAATGGATGGCTGAAGTTGATTACAGATTGGTTGAAGGTGGAGGGGAACATATCCAACTCGACGCCCTAACCGCAAGGTTTGTCACACATTTGAAGAATGAACAAGTATGATTTTCACTTTCACATCTCTCCTTGGGGGTGTTGGAAAGTGACTGGTATCAAACCCTCTCAGTAAGGATGTATGACAATAACACAACACCTGCTAGATGCTGCATGTTGGACGCCATTTGCTCCACTAATTCGTAATTACCGAGTTTCAAAATTGATACGAACAACCAATGAAAAAAGAGATATTAGAAAGATTTCAGTACTGTTGACCACAATAATGGCGGCTCATTCAGATTTACTATCTTAATTTTGTACAATTTCCTTTACGACAATTAAGTCCCAGTTGTATGTCCTGTGGTTTACCCAAGGGTCACCTTGCTCTGTTATTTTTACTGTGATTGAATGTTTTCCTTCAGGGAGATCTTCTCCCAAATGAATTGCAAAACGCTGGTCCTTATCCCCGTGCGGGAAAAAGTCAGGAATCGTTTTATTTGTCGTTGTAGTAGAATTAGCTAATCTTTGCTCATTAATATCCCAGAATGTATTATCAGCAGATAGTTCTCTGCTCCCGTTATTATTGGATAATGTAACAAGGACTTCTGCTCCATCGGAATTCACATTGTCTGCCAGACCAAATAATAACCAAACTTGACCTGTCAATTTTCCGTTGGAATCAACCGTCCATGTGATGGTGCTTTTCTTAGTTCCGTCATCGATTAGTAACTCTACACCATCATCTGTTACAATTGACCATTCATTGGATAATTGTGGCGCAACAATATCTCCAAGAGGAGGATTTACCAGCAAAAATGACATTGCTAAAAAAGTAAATGTGTGCAGAAATCCTGCTTTTACCCAAGAACCTTTAGTATAATGCTCAACGTATTTTTCTGGCAAAATTGTACGATGGACTTGTGGAATTAATATCATTGCTGTGAGCGGTAGAAGATACAAAATATCGGTTTTTTCCGGAGATGTATTTCCCATCAATACATAACGCATTAGCAGTGAAACAATTACAGAAAAGGTGATTACCAGCCACATTGAGACGGTATCTGCCTTTTCTTTCTCCGCATACTTTGCAGGGTCAAATGGTTCCAAACCAAGATCTGCTCCACTGCGGCGGATTTTCTTTTCTTTTTCTTCACCTTCTACACGCTTTCTGCGTTCTGTTGCAGCCGCAGCCATCGCAGTGTTTAGGTCCACCATATCTCTTGCCAAAAGTCGGCAGTGAATAAAGGCTACAATGGACGACTCATCTAAGTTTAGCCGTATCATTCAAAGGGGGAGTG
Organism: Methanobacteriota archaeon; assembly: GCA_018650105.1. GTDB lineage: Archaea > Thermoplasmatota > Poseidoniia > Poseidoniales > Poseidoniaceae > MGIIa-L1. The sequence goes on along the minus strand of JABIGP010000020.1, from coordinate 7,512 downwards.
CTTCACGACGGGTTAAGCCGGGGTGGCGTAGTTGGTGGCGCGTCGGACTCATAGGGCAGCCTACAAGGCAATCGTATGACGTGCAAACAATCCCATTGTGGTGTCTGAGACATCCGAAGGTCGCGGGTTCAAGCCCCGCTCCCGGCACCAAACATTAGTTGCTCTATTTGGCATTGCATAGTGCGATAAAAATCCACCATTGACAAGTGTTAGATTCCGATGTCTTGATGTGCCTTCACTTGATGGAGGTAATCATGGTTGATGTGCCTGACGATGGTAGTCGCGTCCTCATTGAGGTGGAAAGTCATAATGGCTCTACTAAGATTGAGGGATTCGTGATACCGGCAGCAGCCGCAGGACACATTACAATAAAATTAGTAAATGGATATAATGCAAGTTATGCTATTGATTCAATTACCAGTTTAGAAATTGTCGAAAATACCATTGAAAAAGCATCAACTGAACAGTCACCTGCTACAAAATTCAATGAATCTTTACCAACTGTTAGAATCCTACATACAGGCGGAACTATCGCGAGTAAAGTCGATTATAAAACTGGTGCAGTTGTCGCACGTTTTGAGCCTGAAGAACTGATTTCATCAATACCAGAATTGACCGATATTGCGAATGTTGAAGCGGTAAAATTAGGTAATATGTTTTCAGATGATATGCGACCTCAACATTGGAATAAAATCATAGATGCATCAAAACAAGCTTTTGAAGATGGTGTTGATGGAATCGTTGTCACTCATGGCACCGATACTATGCATTACACCGCTGCTGCTCTTTCATTTTCATGGGCTGGCTCAGGTGGAAAAAGCCCAAGACCTATTGCAATCGTTGGCTCTCAACGCTCTAGTGATAGAGGTTCATCCGACGCTGCTGAAAATCTAATCGCAGCAGTACATTGGGCTGCAAATGCACCATCACCAATAGGCGGATCTGGTGACTCGGTAGTCGTGGTAATGCACACGAGTTCAAATGATGGAGAATGCTCTGTACACCCTGGAATCGGTGTGAGAAAAATGCATTCTACCCGCCGTGATGCATTCAGGGGAATTAATACTCAACCTCTTGCGACAATTAGTGCTAACAATGGTAAGCCATCTATCCAATTAAGTGAAACCTATTCTGCTGAATTGGAATTACCAATAACAAGAGAAGTAACTACTACTCCTGACAAGTATGAAACGGAAATACGCATTCCACAATTTATTGCTGGCCCTTGGTTAGTATCAGAACATATTGATGCCATCATGAATATTGGTTGCCAGGCTATTGTGATACATGGAACTGGATTGGGGCACCTACCAATTGATGACCCAGAAGGTGATGCTCCCGAAAACACATTGGTTTGGAGAAGTCTAACAAGAGCAATAAACAGAGAAGTTCCTGTAGTTATTGTCAATCAGTGCATTAGCGGCCCAATCGATATGAATGTATACTCAAAGGGTAGAAAACAAATGCAGATGGGCATTTTGGGACATGGAATTATCGCACCACCTGAAACGGTTGTTGCAAAGTTACATTGGGCTCTTTCTAAAGGAGAAGAGATCAGTTCAATTATCGCTGCTGATTTGTGCGGCGAGGGTCGAGCAACTCTAATGGAATGAGCGCACTAATCAAGAACTGGCAAGGGATGGGACAAATATGACAGACAAACAAAGCGAGGCTGTTGTCAATCTGCGCAGTATGCGCGAAAAGTCTCGCTTAGGCGGTGGTCTAAAGGCTCAAGAAGCAATACGAGTTTCTGGACGAGGCACAGCCAGAGATAGAATTAGTATGCTACTCGATGAAGGCTCTTTCATTGAAATTGATGCATTCGTAACACACCGTACTGCAGACCATGGCATGTTTATGCATCACACTCTCGGAGACGGAGTTGTTGCTGGACATGGAACAATCAATGGCAGAAGAGTTTACTGTTTTTCACAGGACTTTAGTGTTCATGGAGGTAGCATGGGTGAAATGCATGCTAAGAAAATTGCCAAAATTGTAGAAATGGCTGACAAAGCAAAAACCCCAATAATTGGTATGTGGGATGGAGGAGGACAAAGGGCCCAAGATGGAGTCAATGGCTTAGCAGGCACTGGCGAATTACTAGACCGCTTTGTACAATGCAGTGGACGTATTCCAATGATTAGTTTGGTATTAGGGCCGGTTGTCGGCGTATCTGCACTTGCTGCAAGTTTGGCAGATTTTACAATTTTAGGTGAAGAGCATGGCCAATTATTTCTCTCATCGCCAATTGAAACACCAGAGGTAATATGCGGAGAAGTTGATGCTGCTGGACTGGGTGGAGCAAACCTTCACGCCTCCCGCTCTGGAATCGCTTGTCAAATCGCAAGTGATGAAGAAGATGCTTGTTTGTTGGCAACTGAGATTCTATCCTATCTTCCTGATAATTGTATGTCAGATGCTCCATATGAGGAAACTGCAGACCCTATTACAAGACTGAACACCAGTTTAGAAACTCTTGTTCCCGATAATCCAAACAAGCCTTATGATATGGTCAAGGTGATTGAAGAGGTTGTGGATGATGGGATTTTTGTTGAATTATTTGAGGCGTATGCAGATAATATTGTCATTGGTTTTTCTAGATTGAATGGGATGCCTGTTGGAGTTGTTGGCAATCAACCCAGAGTATTAGCAGGATGCTTGGATATTGATGCTTCAATAAAAGCTGCACGTTTCATTCGAACTTGTGACGCCTTCAATATCCCACTGGTAACTTTTGAAGACGTACCTGGTTTCCTTCCGGGAGTAGTTCAAGAATGGGGCGGGATTATTAGACATGGGGCTAAATTGTTATTTGCGTATGCTGAAGCAACTGTTCCAAAACTTACTTTGATCACAAGAAAGGCCTACGGCGGCGCTTATTTGGCAATGTCATGCAAGCATTTGCAAAGTGATTATAACGTTGCTTGGCCAACTGCAGAATTGGCAGTAATGGGGGCTGAAGGAGCAGTAAATGTCATCCACCGAAGAGAAATTGGGGCGGTTGATGAAGAACATAGAGAAGAAGTTCGCCTTCGCCTAGTATCCGAATACAAGAATAAATTTGGCGACCCATATGTTGCTGCACGAAATGGTTGGTTAGATGATGTCATTGAGCCAGAGGAATCGAGACTGCGCTTATGCCGGGCTTTGAATGTCATCAAGTCTAAGCGTGAATGGTCGCCACCAAAGAAGCATGGAAATATCCCATTGTGAGAATTAAATTTTCTTTTTTGCTCTTGCTAGAAGTCCTGTAGGCGCAGTTATTGAATCAATTTCTGCATTACTATCTATTTCTTTTTTAGGTGCAGTTTGTTGTACTACTGTATCTTCTTGACGAAGTAATTGTGCATTGGAGTTAGAATTCTTATTTAGGAATATCACAATCACCACAATTAGTAATATTCCTGTGAATCCAATTATCATCTCCTTTGAAATAGAATCATTTTCAATTGGTTCTGTTTCTTCAATCGGTGGTTTTTGATTCATATTTAGTTCATATTCAACCCCCACTGTTTTATTTAATTCCAAGTCGGTGACACGAATTGTGATAGTAATATTCCCATCGTGCTGTTCTGGTAATACAAGCATTGCCACACATTTGTAAACATGAGGCGTCGCATCATAATTACAGGAAGAGGTGATATTTTGAGGGATATTCTCCAAAAAGAAATTTACATCTGATTGTAGAGTTTCATCCATATCAATTATGTCCCATTGAACTGTAGCAGCCGTTTTATCAATTAAATTCACATTACCAATTGCGATACTAGGCAAATCCGGTTGTGGGGCTATTGTCACATTTAATGTTGCAGAAAATTGACTAACTCCATCGCTGACATTCAGACTTTGAGAATTACAATTTCCGTATTTATCTAATTTCAAGTTGACCATCAAATCATTACCTGCGATAACAAAACTGCATTTTGAAGATTCAACTCCTTCAATCTTCCATGACAAAAAATCATCATCAACATCGTAAGCAAAATCACGTAAATCCAATACCATTGATTCATCTTCCGTAGCATTGATATTCCATTCGGTATTATTGGTCACCAAAAGATCATCAACAGCTAGTACATTTATTGGGAGATCTAAGTTCAATGCTGTATTGTATCCATCTCCTACCAGCATATGTATCACCACTGCTCCATTTTGGTTTGGAAGCGGAGTTATTGTTACGAAACCATTTGCAATATTTACTGAAACGGGCCCTGATTGCGAAATATTATTGTTAGTAATAATCCCAGCAATTTCCTCACCTTCTGGGTCAAAAACATATTCTGATAAATTTAACACGATAGGTGCTGAATCTTCATTTATCTCTTGCAAAGGAATATTTTGAATAAAACTAACTGGGTCATCGACCGGCATTATTCGGAGTGTAATTTCAGTTGTTGTTTCATCAATAGTTTGACCACCTGCCCTCAACTCAAGCCTCAGATTATTTAGGCCAGTCCATTCTTCATCGAGACTATGTGAGACAGTAAAACCTAGCCCATCCGAATCGATTTCAAATTGGAAATGTTGGGAATTGAGGCCAACAAGAGTTGCATTATCAAGAAATACATTTTGACCATCTGGGTCATATGCAATCAATCCATTTTCAACATGAGTGCTTCCCCTTTGAGGAATGTCAATAATTGCTGGTGGAGTTAGCACAACCAATGGTGAATCGGTTCTAACTATGTCCAAAGATCTATGCGATGGAGCACCTTCAACATATACGCTAATCGTCAAACGATTCTGACCTGGTTGAACATCAGCCATTGGGAATAGACAAATTGCCACACCACTGCTGTCAATTTGTCCGACAGTGTCATTGTCAATTGAATTAATTCCACAAATCACCGTCACATTCCAATCACTTGGCAACTGTGAATAATTCAACCCATTACGTAATGTCCAATCCATTTTCAAATTCACTGTATCTTCTGGACCCATTGTTTGATTATTTGCTGGAACTGACCAAAGCGCTCCCACTTTGAGCCAATTTGCAGAAGACAAATTTTCAACTACATACGAATCTGGATCAGATACAATACTTGATGATAAAGGCCTATTGAAGGCATCACGGAAACGATTGTGTTCCGCTCTCAAGACAGCATCCAAATATGCAACAATATGGTTTGAACTCAATTCCAACTGTGCCTCTTGACTCATTGTAGCATCACCATCATCGATTTCAAATATGGAAGTTGTATCTTGGAATTGGTAATGGTTTGCACCTAATAACTGCATCATCTGCCATGAAAAATCCTTGATTGAGTGAAGTCTGGTAATCGCATCCTGTGCAGGTGCAACTTCATCTGTAGTTCCAGTAATGAATAATCCCGTATTTGGTACAGGTGCCTGCCAATCCGTTGATGAGAATGTTCCAAATTGTTGATTCCAAGAAGAGAAATCTGCACCGACTGCAAATAATCCACTTGGCCCATGCGTTGTATTTCCACTATCACTTGCAAGCCAATATGGGTAGAGTGATGTTGCAGTCATCGCACCGACTCCATGACCTGCAAGAGCCCAGTGATTCACATCAACATTACCAAATCCCCCTAGGATAACTGAGTGAGAGTTATTTGTGTCCTCCACCAATTCAAGTGCTGCTTGAGCAATTTCAATTCCTTCGGATAGGTCATTTGAATTCTGCATTTCTTGAGTTACTAGCACGATATAACCACGTTTTACGATTTCACTTGTTAATTCCATATAGCCATCTTTTGCTTCACCATCTGATCCAAAAAATAGAATCCAAGGGAACGGCCCATTTCCTGCCATTTCATCATCTTCCCCCCCATTCATTGCGGGGTAAATAATCTCAAATCCTTGTGAATTAGGACCAAAACCGATGTTAATATCGCTCCATCCTATTGGAAAATCAATACCTTCGTGTTTTGGTTCAAAGTTATCATCTTCTGGCAACAATGATGCATTAACAAGTGGCAATAATGATGATGCCATCAATAGAATCAATACAAATATTGAAGATTTTGTGATTCCACTCATCATTGCCACTGTGTGGCAACTGGAAGCCATTGTTCTTTGATGCTTCGTTATTTTGCGTATCCTTCAATGACCGCTTCAGCATATGCCAGTTTGGTCATCAATAATCCAATAGATGGCAACATATCACCTAATTGTGGCGCCCAAAAATTAGACCAACATTCTAAATGTTGAGCCACTAGTAACCAACGGCCATTGTATGGCTCTTTAGCCATGCTCTCAAGTCTTTGTCCAGCTGCCCCATACATTTGCGAATATGGCGCCTCAAGAACAATATCAGCAGCATCTTGAATAATTCTTGCATCTTCCATCCCATCCATTTCACCGCCATCAAAATTGATGAAAATATCTATTTTTCCTGAATAATCGTTACTATCAATCCAATCTCCAGCCGGTAGAGAACGACGACCTTCTAATGCAATTACTATCCCACCGCGATTGGCCCACTCAAAAGCAGTACTGCGAGCAGCCCCCCCTCCTCCGAGTATTGCTAAAACTGCTCCCTCTGCAACATCTATGCCCATATAATCAGCAACTGATACAACACCCAGGCCGTCAAATGTACCGCAAAACCATCCTTGGCCATCCCATCTAAGGCAATTCACTGATTGAATTTCCATTGAATTATCGATTGAATTTACCGCATTGCTAACCAGTGTATGTTTCAATGGCGAAGTGAGATTTATCCAAACCTCTTCTCTCAATACAGTACTAGGTAGTTCTGAATCACTCATCAATTCCATTTTTTGCGATATCTCTTGAATTTGTAATTCTAAACTTTTTTTTGTCTTTGATTCAATTAATGGAGAACAATCTTGAACAAGTCTTGATGCTTCAACCGCCTTTTCTAATATCGCTGTTGTGCGGTATTTACCAAATGGAGACCCAGTCCATTTCCATGCGAGTGAATCCGGCATCGTGCCTGCATAACCCCATGCAAGAGCATCTTCAATTGATTTTGTTTCAACTAAATCTAACTTTTCTAGTTTGAAGTTTGATGCTAAGGAAGGCTTCATTGAAATGAGATGATCATGAACTATTGCCAACAATAATGGTGACAATGACTGTTCTACAGGAGAACCTGCAATCGCGTAACTTACCCCTGCCACAAATATACATAGTGAAGGTAGTTATTGAATACTTGTCGCTTGCAATGTCAAAAAACGGGCGAGGATTCAATAATGAGTATACACAGGGCCACTTATGGAAGATATCAAGTTCAAGGCGGAGAAATCTACTATCAATATGCTGACTGGTGCGCTTGGATTTTACATGACTGCTGCAATGTGGTTTGAGTTTAATGATGCCTTAGGAGATTATTTTGGTCCTAGTTTAGGAGTAATAATTGGTACTATAATATTTTTAATTTATCAATCCAACAAAAATGTTAAGGAGTTTTCTTTTGGAGGAAATTACAGCACATCAGAACGTACGGAAGTTGTTAGGCTTGAAGATGGAAGAATTCACCAAAAAGATGGTCATATTGAAGCGGGTAGAAATGCTGTTGGATAT
>JABIGP010000082.1 GCA_018650105.1 Methanobacteriota archaeon | reverse complement strand
TATATTTAATATCAATAACTCCGCTATCCTTATCTTCTCTAGTCTCATTTTCTTCAGTAGAATCTTCATCAGTATTGTTAAAATGACTCCACTCGTTATTCATTCCATCATGGAAAACATATAGAGTAGTATTTCCTTCACGTGGTTGTCTTGGGTCATCTTCAGGATCGCTTTGTGATACTGAAACATCACCTGCTTGAACTGGAGTCAATAACATTGCTACAAGCAATATCACTACGATTGTCTTACCTCGCATGTGTTGATGGCGTATGTCGTCTCATTTTACGCTTACTAATGATAGGACAATAAACAGCCTATAGTAGCAATAATCCACAAAGTCAGTCAAAGCGCTGGAAACCCATGTCTCCTCTATTCGCATCGTTTTGATTACGAGTTAATCGAAGAGCATCTCCAAGTGCATCAGGCTGCATTCTTGCAGTTTTCAAATCTGTACCGCCAACTCCGGTAATAATTGCCATCACTTTGATAGTATCACCAAATCCAGCATCTTGTCGTGCACCCCAAATCACATTTGCATCTTCACTAACCTTTGCAGTTAGCAAATCAACGACTCGACTGGCCGACTCCAAAGTCATATATTGGCCACCAGTAACGTGAATCAATACACCAGTCGCCCCAGAAATATCAACATCTAATAATGGATGGTTTAGGGCTTCATGAACGACTTCTTCTGGACCTCTATCCGATTCACCATATAGCATCATAGTCACTCCACCATTTGCCATTATCGCTCTTACATCTGCAAAATCCAAATTGATTAGTGAAGGCATGGTAATTGTTTCAACAATTCCCTTAACGATTTCAGCGACCAATTGGTCCATTATGGAAAATGCTTCATCCAGAGGTAAGTTAGGAACATAGTGTAATAATCTGTTATTATCCAATACCAAAACTGCATCTGCAATTCTTCGCAATGACTCTAATCCTTCAAGAGCACGAGCCATTCTTTGCCGACGTTCAACATGGAAAGGAGTTGTAACTATTCCAACAACTAATGCGCCAGCAGCTTTTGCTTCTTCAGCAACGATTGGACAAATTCCGGTTCCCGAACCTCCGCCTAATCCACTAGCGATGAAAACCAAATCAGCACCGGCGACTATTCTCTTGATCATCTCTCTTCCCGCTTCAGCACATCGCCTTCCAGTAGAAGGGTCTCCGCCAGCACCCAAACCGCGAGTAATGTGGCGGCCTACGAGTAATTTTTGTAATGCTCTCGTGTGGTCCAAATGTTGCTTGTCAGTATTGATTGCAACCGTAACTGCACCTTCAACACCAAGGTGAGTTATTCGATTTAGAGTATTATTTCCTGAGCCCCCACAACCTACTATCATTATACGTGGATTTGGTACACCAAATGTGCCTAAATCTTCGTCCATAAGGGCAGTAGCACCTTTGGATACTGTTTCGTCGCGTAAGCCTTGAATCATATCTGCAAGTGCTTTGTCTTGTCCACTGGCATTAGCCTTGGAAGATGCGTTCGGTCCCATCCATTCACTTCCTATATCTCAAGGCTTCACTTACCATACTTAACCGCGTGGTATGACTCTCTCGCGAACAATGCGATTTTGCGAGTAAATTTACCCTTCCGCAAAGTGCAAAAACACCTGTTGACTTTATCATCATAAAATGTAAAAACCTCTTCCTTTGTTAATCCATTGTTGTACTGATAACCGGATGCAACTATAAAATGTGATTAAAGATAGCCAATAATATGCGAAACAGAATGGCGTTATTCATTTTGTTTATTTTTCTTCTTTCTTTCCTCCAAGGTAGCATAACAAATCAAATTCAAAATGAATCGTCTGCACCAGAGGTTACCGATTGGCCTGAAGGAAGTGCTGCATACGATAATTTGGTGACAATGACCCAATTTGGTTATCGTAAAATTGATACTACAGCCAATGAAAACTCACGCAATTGGATTGCCACTCAGTTAGAATCATACGGCTATCAAGTTGAACGGCAATCTTTCACAACTGACGAGTGTGATAATTGTCAAAATATTGTTGTGACAATCAATGGAACTTTGGAAAACGATTGGATTGTTGTCGGAGCGCATCACGATGCAATTTGTTATTCTCCACCTCCGTTAATTGGATTAACATATCCAACCTGTACCTCATCAGGTGCATATGATGATGCAACTGGGTCTGGAGCATTATTGGAATTGGCCCGAACATTCGCACAATGGAATATTACCCCTGAACACACTTGGAAATTAGCTTGGTGGGATTATGAAGAGTGGCAAGGCAGTGGTTCTTCAGAAGGGGGTGGAATGGGTAGTTTACATTTTGTTGAACAACAAATTCCTTCAGATGTAAAAGTCACTTACATGAACTTGGATATGTTTGCCCTTAATTGGCCAGTTGAGATGCCAACAGCGATGCAAATAACTGGTTGTGATGAAGATTATTGGACATTATACATGTTCACTTCACCTGTTGAAGATTGGTCCTATTATGAAGACCGTGGTTTGGAGGTAACTGAGCAGATGGAGACTAATGCTGCAGTATTGCAAAGTCAATTGACAGAAATCAATTCCAATCTAAGTCATCCAACCGAATGGGTTAGAGTAATCGATGATACCAAAGGCAATTCAGACCATTACAATTTCATTATGAATGGATATGCAGCAACTTGGTTAAGAGGTCAGCATCAATATATTCACGAGGAAGCAGACACCTGCGAACAGACTCCAAAACACGCTCAATCGGATTCGGTAACGACGCTTAACACAATGGCCGGAGGAAGAACAAATGTTGAATCCGGCCTACAAACAGGAATGGATGTTATTGCTACGATGGCCCTGTGGGATCGCAATAGTACAGTAGATAATTCTGATGAAGTTATCATCACCCAAGGAGAAGAAGGAGTAACTTCAGTTATTGCAATCTTAGGAATGCTGATAATTACTACTGTTTTTTGTTTTATAATATGGCGTCAAGAAAAAGAGATTTTTTTTATTGAAAATCCTTGATTTTATAAAAACCATATTAATTACCATGATTGGGCCCTTATTATGGAACATAACGATTGCACTACGAAAGTGATTTTTTTGAGTATTCTACTTCTGATATCATCAGTATCTCCATTATTTATGGAATCTGAATTGTTAGAACTTGACAAAACATCCAAGGCTAGTCAAATCATCGATGCTAACACATTCTCCAGTGGTTCATCAACTACTACAATAATGGCCGATATGGGTGGTTCTGCTATCTTCCCCCATCAAGATGGGCACCGTTTACTCAATGCAAGCGTTGGAGTAGAAGTGTTACCCCATTCTACTACTCAAGCCATGTATCACAATATGGTCAATGCTCAAACGATTGGAACACTCAATAACACATCTGTTACTCCTGCGGGAGTTGAATTATTGAATTCTAATTCAGGGCCACCTGGGGCTGGAAATAATTCAACAACAATATTGAATGGAGTGCAGTGGTCAGGTACACATAGTTATGATACTCTTGATTTACGTTGCGGAATCCAAAATTGCGGTTCAATATCTGCTACAGGAAGTCTAACAATTAATGTTAGAATATTGGTTGTTGCAGCAGGAACAACAATTTCTGCAAACGCAATAAGTGGTAGCGGTACTGGCGTAGGCGGTTCAACAACTGCAACGCAAAGCGGAAACAGTGATGGCGGCGGTGGCGCAGGCCATGGCGGTAGCGGCGGTGGCGGCGGTAGCGCAGGTGGTAACGGTGGTTCCAGTTATGGCAACTCAACCGAATCAGGCTCACAAGGTGGCTCGGTTAGTAGTTCAAATCATGCTACAGCAGTTGGAGGAAAGGGTGGCGGATATATTCGAATAATCGCAGACCAAATCGATGTCAATGGTACAATCAAATCCGATGGAGGAAATGGTGCAAATGGTCAAGCAATTTCTGGTGGTTCAGGACCTGGTGGTTCTGGTGCAGGCGGTGGAAGTGGAGGTTCAATCTTCATTAAAGCAAATACAGTAAATGTCGGCCTTGGCGGTATTATTCAGGCAGTTGGCGGAGATGGTGGAGATGGTGCCAGTAGTTTCTGTACAGGTGCTTGCGTCGGGTTGTACAATGGCGGAGATGGTGGCGGCGGTGGTGCCGGTGGACGTATTAGTATCATGACTCAAATGTCCAATTATAATAATCAAGGAACTATTTCTGTTTCTGGCGGCAATGGCGGCAATGGAGGTCAACCATATGGAACCGGTTCAGCTGGAACTGTAGGGGCTTCAGGTTCAACCGGTGTAAGCAGTTCCTCTACTTGGGCAGGTTACACAGTTTCTGGAGCGGATAAGAATGATGGTACATTCATTACCGATGCTTGGTTACCAAATGCTGGACAAATCATTGACGGCTGGGTAAATCACACTTCTACAATCCCAGTCAATTCAAGTTTGATATTCAAATATAGGTACACAATTTCTGGTTCAACAACAGATACTTCTACTGATTGGAGTGATTGGAATATAGGCAATATATCATCTCAAATATTACCGCGATTAACTGCCTTACAATTTTCCTATCAATTCAATCGAACTGGTGCTCTTTCTCCCGAACTGAGCGACTATACAATATTCTGGGACGATGCACATGTCCTCAATAACCTTGAGATGACGATGCCAGGCGGAAGCACACTACTGGGCCCACTTTCTCAAAATATTGGATATTCAAATGTTGCTACAATTGTTAGTAATTCTAATTCACACACAGTTAACATTTCAATCCCAACAAATTCAATTCCAACATCATCTC
>JABIGP010000104.1 GCA_018650105.1 Methanobacteriota archaeon | reverse complement strand
GAAGAAAACAAATTCTATCAAGAGTGCGGGAGGCAGGATTCGAACCTGCGAATCAATAAGAAATGGGACCTAAACCCACCGCCGTTGACCAAGCTGGGCGACCCCCGCGCAAACTCAATGCGGTAGTCAATCACTTTTGAATAAAGCGCTTCATTACTTAGCGGTATTATTGATAGCTAAAATCAAGCTGAAGCATTGAATCCAGTATCGTTTACTATGTCAACAATATTTTCAGTTGATAATTGAGATGTTGTAGTAATTACTCCAGAGTTCTGCTCGTGACTGATAGTTGCACTGATCACACCAGGTGTTGCCTCAAGGACGCGTGTTACTCTTCCAGAGCATCCTCCGCAAGTCATGCCGGTAATAGTCAAATTGTGAACAACTTCGCTCATGTGTTAAGCCACATGCTTTTTTCATTTTAAGTAAATGGCACATAGAATTTCAATTCTGCAAAGGCTTCCACCATTTGAGGAGAAGTGAATTTGAAACTACGCTTACCGAAGACATAGACATTGCAGCAGCAGCAAAGGCCGGTGGAAGTAGCCAACCTGTCCATGGAAGAAGAAGTCCCATTGCAAGAGGTATTCCAACAACATTGTAGGCAAAGGCCCACATAAGATTCCCTCTAATTCTTGACATTGTTGCTTGACCTAATTGTAAGGCTGATACCGCATCTACCAAATCATCTCGAACCAAAACAATATCAGCACTCTCAAGTGCAATTTGCGAACCTGCGCCCATGGCAAGACCCACATCAGCAACAGTAAGTGCGGCAGCATCATTGATGCCATCACCAATCATCGCTACAGTCTTGCCTTGGTTTTGTAGTCTCTTGATATGGTCTGCTTTTTCATCAGGCTTTACCCCTGCAATAACTTGGTCTATTGCAATAGTATTAGCAATGTTTTGTGCAGCCTCAGCCCTGTCCCCTGTTAGCATTATTACTTCCATTCCCATTTGCTTTGCTTTCTTTACAGCCATTGCCGAAGTTGAACGTATTCTGTCGCTTGCTTCAATCCATCCAAGAAGGCGAGATCCACAACTTACCAGAACAATTGTCACGCCTTTTGCAGCAGCAGTTGCCAATTTATCACTCAATTCGTCACTTATTTCAACCCCTACTTCTTGCATTAATGAAACATTTCCAATGGCAACTAATTCGCCTTGCATATCGCCAATCAATCCCGACCCAGCAATTGTTTGAATATCGGAAATAGTGGGTTTGTTTGAAGTTACATTGGACCAGGAAGTTTGGATTGCTTGCGATAACGGATGTGTAGATTCACTTTCTAATGCGGCAGCGATTGAAAGGATTTCTTTGACCTCAGTATCTAATAATTCTATATGAGAAACTCGCGGTTTTCCAGAGGTGATAGTTCCAGTTTTATCAACGACCAAGGTATCGGTTTTGTGTGATTTTTCGAGAGCCTCTATTCCTTTAATCAATAATCCGTATCTAGCTCCGATTCCAGTACCGACGACCAATGCAGTAGGAGTTGCTAAACCTAAGGCACAAGGACAGGCGATAACCAAAGTTGAAACGAGTACCATCACTGCTAATTCAGCAGATGTCATTGAAAATTGTGCAGCGGTAAAATCGCCGAATTGCCACCAAAATACAGAAGCAACAATTGCTAATACCGTTACTATTGGCACGAATATCGCTGCAATTCTGTCAACCAATCTTTGGATTGGTGCTTTACCCATTTGTGCATCTTCTACCAATTGGATTACATTTGCCAGCATTGTGTCAGTAGACAAAGCAGTAACGCGCAGAATGATTGTTCCATCTAATACAATTGTTCCAGCATTGGCGACATCTCCTGATTTTTTCCTAACAGGATATGGCTCACCACTCATCATTGATTCATCGATGCTCGCTTTACAATCAACTAACTCCCCATCTAGTGGAATTGTTTCACCGGCTAGAATTTTTATTAGAGATTCTTTAGGTATTTCATCAACCTCAACCATTTGAGTATGACCTAATTCTTCATCGGTAATCACCCGTGCTTGTTTTGGTTGCAAACGCATCAATGAGTGAACAGCATCGGTTGCTCTAAGTTTTGCTTGAGCTTCAATATAATTGCCAAGCAATACAAATGTGATGATAAAAGCGGCACCATCAAAGAATACTTGGTCGGCATTTTGGAGAATATTTGGTGCAAATTCTATCACTGGAGCAATCGTGACAGCACTTGACCAAATCACTGCAACAGTAGTTCCCAGATGAACTAAGACATCCATGTTAGCACTACCTTGTCGTAGCGTTTTCCAAGCACCGGAATGGAACTCCCATCCAGACCAAAAATAGACTGGTATGATACTTAGCATTGCAATAAATAGACGCTTATCCATTCCGGCAAATTCACCGATATTAGAAACGAACATCGTGAGGAAGAAAATAGGGATTGTAAGAATCAATGCAACAATGACTTTCTGGCCACGTAGCCGGGCATCTTTGATAGCATCATCCCGCACTTGTAAAGCGGGAGCAACATCGCTGGCAAGAAAACCTCCACGTTCAATTGTGGCGATTATCGTCTCTTTCAATTGAGCCAATTGTTCATCGGATTGAGAAATTATCGTAGCCTTTTCCAATGGTAGATTGACCGAAACCTGAGCAACACCATCAACCTTTGAGACCATGTTTTCAACCGATGCAACACAGGCTCCACAGGTCATTCCTTTGACCCTTAATGTGATTGAATTAGCAGCATCCATCCGACCCATCTCCGCTGAGTGATTTTGAACCAGTTCCATCAGGTTGACATTTTTCTGAACTACAACCGATCATCGACCATTCGCCTTCATCAAAACAGATACAACCACAGCCGCACGTGCACATCCAACCAACGCCATCCCAACCTTTGCCACCATCTGCTCTTGTGTAGAGGCGTTTCATCTTGCAATTGCAAGCACATAGGTTTGCCTTAACTCTCGCCATAACAGTGGGTTATTGTAGTCATTAATAAATATGCATTATTGACTACAATAAAGTTACCTAATAGGTGCTAAATCAAGAGAGCCTGACCAAATATCAAGGCCTCGTAGGCGGCAAGGGAATTTTTGACCCAATGTGACAATTGCATTTTGCTTTCCTCTTTCATCGGGTTCTACCGGAATTACTTCCAATCCATGCTCATCGATTACGGTTCTAATCTTTCCAGAAATCTGTCGCAAATGCATACGCCCTTGTATAGAGCCATCATCAATCAAATCCAAGAATACCCAAGGGGTACGTAAGCCGACAATTCTAGCTGGCCAAGATTTCCCTTCAAGCGGAGCGGAGTCGCCATCAGAATGATTATCTCCTCCAATTTCACCACCTCTCAATAAGTGCAAATGATATGCATTGGCAACAAGTTCCCATTCCAATCGCTTTGCTTTGTAGCCTTGATCACTACAATGATTTGACAAATCAGCAGTTTCTTCTAGCGAATGAACCCATTCTGTGTTGCGCAAGAATGACTTTAGTTGCCGATGAACCATCAAATCAGGATATCTCCTTATCGGTGATGTAAAGTGTACATATGCATCTAGATTAAGCCCGAAATGCCCGAGATTTTCTTCACTATAGGTGGCCCTTTGCATCAACTGAAACAGCCCTTGGTCTACGACTCTTCTAACAACTTCATCCAATTCGCTTGCTTCTTTTTGAGCATCGGCTAGTGAATCTAAAATGTCATTTCTTGCATCAGGATTCAATACATTTTGCAAGTATTCATCAACATCAGTATCATTTTCATTGGACGAATCATTGATTTCAATACTTCCACCAGAAATATCAGCCCATGCGCCAAGAAGGTTTGACAAATGGTCTGTATCGGATTCTCCCTGTGTGCGATTACTTGGTAGTGGGAGGCGGATATTTACCCCCAATGCTTCCAGTTTAGCATTCAACCCCTCTACTTCAGGAGTGTCAGGGGGTGCGTGACATCTCCAAGGTAACGGTGCGCCAGCCTTTCCTAACAAATGGCCAATTGCAGAATTTGTTGCAACCATTAGTGATTCTATCATCCGAGTTGCATCATTTGGCCACTTGACTTCAACTGTTATTTGGTCACCTTTAACAATACGTGGACGTAATTCGGCATTAGAGATATTTAGCCGCAATTCTTTTTGCTGCCACTTATTTGCTAGAGCAAACATTTGCGAGAATTGCGGGTTATCCAGTGCATCTTCGTAAGCCATGTTTTGTTTTACTTCGATGATTGCCTCGTAAGCAGTCACATCATCAATTTCACCATCGCTATCAAGTTTCATTGCCACGACCATTGCATATCGTGGAATTTTCTCTCTCAATGAACACAGGTCGTCAGCAAGCCTCGGAGGTAGCATTGGCAGCACAGTGTGCGGCAAATATACAGATGTTGCACGAGCTCTTGCCGCAGCATCAAGGCTTGTATTAGGAGTGACATAATGTGCGACATCCGCTATTGCAACCCATAGTGTTTGATTTCCATTCTCTTCAACCAAACAAACAGCATCGTCGAAATCTTTTGCATCATGTGGGTCAATAGTAACAAAAGGTAGATGGCGCAAATCAGTTCTTCCATTCTTTATTGCCATTTCAGCATCTACTTCTTTCAGCAGTTCTGCTTTTGCACAAAGAGATTGATCATATTCTCTTGGGAATGGGTTTGCATTGGCCTTTCTTCTTGCCAATAGCCGAGAATCTAGAAGTTGTTTTGCATCCCAATGTTGGGCGGAGACCAGTAGTAGTGCCATTGCAGGTTCAGCATCAGGGAATCTCGTACCACCCCTTCTCTTTGCGATAAAACGACTTTCCTTGAGCAATGAAAAATCCCCCCAAGTCATGACATTTTTTCCAGGTGATAAAGTAAATTGTTGTGGATAATCTTGGCCCAATAAATCAGCAAGCCATACACTTTCAAGTAAGGAATATCTTTGCGCATCTTCCTCACTAACATAACTAAACTGTGAGGAATTGTCCTCATTTGGTAATTCATCTCCTACCCTTAGAGGAGGTCTGCCGAAAAGAGATGTACCACCTTTTTTTGCGTGTCTTGAAGAGAATGCTTTCCAATCTGAAACCGCAGCCTCAATAATTTCAACATCTTCGGGTTTTACCAATCTTACCATCTTGTCTTCTAATGATGTAAACCGTTCATTCTTTTTGCGACCAATTGCTAGCGCTTCATCTATTCCGCTACGAAATGCCCTCTCCGCCTTTACATCGATGGAAAAGCGAGAGTGTAAGTTCTCACCTTCTATTAGCAGGTCAGCAATTTGTTGATTGGTCCATGACTTGGCCCACAATTCCTCATTGTCGCCAAATTGCTGTGATAATCTTCTCCACAAAGTTTCATCTTCGGGCACTTGAGGGCCTTTTTTCTTTTGATGTTTGCCACCACGATTTGAGTTTGGGCCACGCCCTCTTCCACCGCCTCGGCCTCTCGCCATAACTATACGTCAAGGTAACAGGTGATGAAGTATTGTTTGAACAAATACTTACAATCCACTTTCTTGCAATGCCTTCAAAGCTTTGAGTTGTTGTTTGGTTAATTGTTCGGTTTCTTGTAAAACGAATTCAAGGTCTAAATCACCGCCATCAAATCCTGCTCCAGCCATTCTTCTTCTGTCACCAATTTGTGTATTAGCAGCAACACTTAGATTTCCAGATTTGCCAGAAGGCAAAATAACTTTGATTTTTCCACCTAACAAGAGTGTTGAGTATGGCGTAAATACTTCTTGAACCAATATGCCATCTTCCCAATAAGTTCCTTCCCCAGCATCGATTCTAATGGTTACCAGTACATCCCCGGTATCACCTTGTGGATGGTCGTGACCTTGCCCCTTTAGGCGTTTTATCTGCCCATGACTTGCACCAGCAGAAACATTGATTTTCAATGTAGTAGTCTTGGTTTCCATATCATTTCCATTCTTTTTGAATCGTTTGAAAGTAAATGGAAATTTCCCTCCTTCTTTTGCTTCATCCATTGTGATATCAATTCCAACATTGATGTCTGCACCTTTGGGACGCCTCTCCTGTGTGGCAGGGTTTCGTTGTCGGGCGCCACCGCGCATACCGCCTCCACCAAACATTTGGCCGAGCATATCTTCCATTCCTCCACCGCCGAACGGATTTCCACCTCTTGCTCCGAAAGGACTTCCCCCTCCACCAAACATATTGGCCATCTGTTGCTTTTGGTCAAACTCTCTCCGCAACTCTGCACTTCCGATTTTATCATATGCGGCTTGTACTTCCTTGAATTTAGCTTCAGCAGCAGCATCATCGGGATTGCGATCAGGATGAAATTGTCGAGCCTTTTTGCGGAAAGAACGTTTGATTTCAGCATCACTTGAACTCTTGGAAACACCTAGTACGGAATAGGGATCGCGTTCTGCCATGTCATTACTGTCAAGTAGGCCCTTCATCAATGCTCGGATTTATTATTAACTATTTTCGGCTTCAAAATCGCGCCATTATTAGAAATATTTTATCATTCAGGACTTCTTTTCCCCATCAAAGCGGTTATATTGGGTTGGCAATTGGGCAGGTTGTCCGAGGTTATACCATGTCAACTGAAAACAGCGATTCTCAATCATTTGAGAGTAAAGTCCAAGATAAACAAGATTGGATTGAATCACAATTCCGTAAAGTCTCAAGAGGCTCATGGGCTCGTATTATTCGTATGGCAAGAAAGCCAACTCCGCAAGAGTTTAAGCAAACAGTAATCATTTGTGGAATTGGCCTATTCGTCTTAGGAGCGATTGGTTTCGCAATGCTTGTATTGATGGATAATTTCATTCCATACCTAATCCATGATGTTTTTGACATCGGTAACTGAAGTGAGGGAATAATATGACTGGCGCATTTGTAGTATATGTTAGATTTGAAGAAAAACTTCTCCTTCTTAAGAGAGGAGAATCAGATGGAGATTTCCCTGGACTTTGGGACGGAGTATGGGGGATTGCAGATTCACCTGAAGAAGTTCTTCAGCGAGTTTCAGACTCAACCGGAATTTCAGTAGACAATTTGCATTATGATTGCACAGGTCCTGAGCGTGGAATTGACATGGGCCGTAGTCTAGTTGATGTAATGCCAATACTTGTGATTTCTAATACCGATGAAGTAAATGTCACTGGACGTTATACTGAAGGAAGATGGGTTGACCCAGGTCAATTACAAGAGTATCCTTGTATTTTCTCAAACATTGATATGGAGAATGCAGATGGACTGTTCAAGGAAATGTACGGTTCTGTCGGTTCGTTCCTATTTATTGTAAAGACCGCTATTGGTTCTGAGCAAAGAGTTGCAGACGAAATGTATGCGCGTCTGCATGGTAGTGGTTCACTAACCGCTCTTCAAGGAGATATCATGTCTATTCTTTGGCCACCAAATATGCGCGGCTATGTTTTCGTTGAGTCTAGCGCACTACACCATGTTGAGAAATTGATTGGGCGCTCTGGTGGAAGAGATCCTAAGGCACGCCGTGGTCTAAATCAAACACCGTTAAAGAATGCAAAGACAGTACTTCCTGGTGAAGCACCATTACAAGATATTCTTCCATACCTAGAGCCTAAGGCAGTAACTTCAGGAATTGAAGTTGGTTGTATCGTTGAAATCGTCACAGGCGCATTCAAGGGTGAAAAGGCTCGTGTTATCAGCGTTGCAGAATTGAAAGAAGAAGTCAGTATGGAATTGTATGAACAACCTATTCCAATGACCCTGAACATGCGTGGTGACCATGTACGTGTTGTCGAAAGAGTCGGCGAGTGACCTTTCTAAGAAATCAATGCCTTTGGCAATAATTGCCGATTTTTGATGCCTTCATAGAGTATTCACCGCAAGTTGAATCACCATTGAAGTCGCGGCGCGGTTAAATAGGGGAGTTTAGTCGGCGAAATGCCCACGTCTGTGAGTAATGGAGTTGACACATATGCCGAAACCTTGGACATCTAAGCTAATTATCAAAGCACTAGGAGTCAAGAAGTGTAACGGTAGTCTCGACGCTGCTACTGAAAGCCTCTCACTAGAGAAGGCAATGGGAGTTGCCAAGGAAAAGGCAGACTTGGGACATTTGACCGGTGCTGACTTAAAGGCACAAACCAGAGAAATTATCGGAACATGCGTTTCAATGCGTGTAAAGATTGACGGTCACTGGGCAAACGAAGCGCTACAGATCATTAGCAATGGAGATTGGGACGAGCGATTTAACTGAAATTCACGAACCGCGGGAGAGGCAGTAAAATGCTTCGCCGACCGCAGAGGTGGCTATTATGGAAGAAAAAATAAACCAAGCAATAAAAGATGCATTGAGTAATGCACCTAAGCGCAAGTTCGTCGAATCCGTGGATATTACTTTCACAATCAAGGATGTTGACTTGAAGAACCCTACTAACCGTATCAAGGAAGAAATTCGTCTTCCATCTGGTCGCGGTCGTGAATTAAAAATCGCAATGTTCGCTGCAAGCGAAGCTGCAACAAAGGCTAAGGCTGCTGGACTGACTGTTTTCTCACCTCAAGATATTGAGGATTTTGGCGGTAACAAGGGTAAAGCAAAGAAAGTTGCAAACTCATACGACTTCTTCTTATCCGAAGTACCTCACATGGGTCTTATCGGTAGATACCTTGGTGTTGTTCTTGGTCCTCGTGGTAAAATGCCTCGTCCAGTACCGCCAACATTAGACCCAGGTATTATCGCTGCAGGTCTAAAGTCAACAGTTGTTGTCAAGTCTGGTGACAAAACTACTTTCCACGTTCCAATCGGAACTGCAAATCAAAGCGAAGAAGAATTATACGCTAATGCTATGGAAATCTACAACCGTGTTATTTCAAAATTGGAACGCGGTCTAGGAAACATTCGTTCTCTTTACATCAAGACTACAATGGGTCCAGCACAACAGATTGAGGTGATTAATTGATTCCTAAGGTTATGTCTTGGAAGAAAGACACCGTTGCTGATCTAGTCAGCGTTATCGAGAGTGGCGACACTGTTGCGGTAATCGATATTCACGGTGTACCAGCGGATTCTATGATTGGAATGCGCTCTTCACTACGTGAAAACATGGCAATCCGTGTTGCAAAGAAGCGTTTGATGCGCATTGCCTGGGAACAGGTTGGTCTAAACGCAGGCAACCTTGAAGATTTATTCGATGGCGCAGTACAACCAGCACTTGTTTCATCAAGTGAATTGAACTCCTTTGAGATATTTACTGCACTAAAAGCAACTCAAGCTGGCCGTGCTGCAAAGCCAGGTGACATCGCTCCTTACGACATCGTTGTTGAGAAGATGGACACAGGCATGCCTCCAGGTCCAATTGTAGGTGACTTGAACTCCGTAGGAATCCCTGCTAAAATTATGAAGGGTTCTGTACAAATCCAGAAGAGAACTGTAATCCTCAAGGAAGGAGAAGTTTTCGAAGGAGACCTAGGTATGATGCTATCCAAGTTAGGTATCAATCCAATCGTTGCAGGTCTACGTTTGTGTGGTACACTAGAAGATGGAACTGTATTCGCCCCTAGCACATTAGACATCAACTACGAGCAATTCGAGAGCGAATTAATTTCATCTGCAGCAGGAGCATTCAATCTTGCTTGCAACATTACCTGGTTTACAACCCAGACAATGCCAACACTCCTTGCAAAGGCGAGCCGCGAGGCTCTTGCAGTTGCATTGGAAGCG
>JABIGP010000154.1 GCA_018650105.1 Methanobacteriota archaeon | reverse complement strand
CTGCATGAGTGAAGATGAGAATGTTATTCCTCAGGCCAACTCAATGCCTCCAACACAACCTCAACCAATTCCACAACCTCAGACAATTCCAGTTAGCCCACAACTGCCTATTGCTGAGACTCCTCAACCAATTCCACAACCAATTCCACAACCAATTCCTCAACCAGCATTATCTGATGAATCAGAAGCAATGCCGATGGCAACTGCAGAAGCACCAGTTACTGGGCAAACACGAATGGAAACTGCCTGGGGGTCGAGTGAAGGCGATGAAGAATATTCGGAAATGGCCTCTGTCGGTCAAACTGGGGCTGGAGAAATATTTCAGCAAAATTATGAACCTTGGCGAGGTGAACTAAATCCTAGATGGATGCGAAATTGGGCAATCTTACGCCATCATGTTCTAGGAATTATCAAAAAAGGTCATCGGCCATGGGGCGTTCCAACAAAAATATTCCTGGTTATCGTATTCTTTGCATCTCTATCAGATGCAGGTCTGACATTATTGGCATCGCTAATTGGTGAATCAGAATTTCATTCCATGTGGGGCGTTAACCGAGATAACCTCTATGGACATGTGCTCGGATTTTTCCCTCGAAACGTAATGTATTATCCAATAGTTGCTGCACTCTTAGTTGGTGGAGTTATTTCTGAAGACCGCCTTCATGGAACATCCGCACTATATTTTTCAAGACCGATAAATCGTTTTGATTATGTTGGAATGAAGTATGCTTCTGTTGCAATTATTCAAGCAATAATTATCATTTTCACTTTATTTTTATATTATCTTACAGAAATAATGGCATTTGGTAGAGGTTGGGCATGGATTATTGATACATTTCCTATATTCCTCGGCGCTTTGATGGGTGGTGTTCTTTTGATTATTACCTATACGAGTATTGGACTAGCACTATCCAGTGTTTCAAAGGGAAAATTTTTCCCTGGAATTGGATTATTAGCAATTATTTTGGGTACCAAAACATTGGCAATAATTGTAAAGAATTTATTTGATAGAGAAATTCTCTACTTACTATCTCCCTACGATTGTCTTGCTCATGTCGGTCAGGCATTGGTCAGCACACAACCAACCTACGATCAGTATTCTTGGACTTGGTCGCTTGCATCATTAATTGCGATGAATGCAATCGCGTTATATGTTTTGAGCAGTCGTGTTTCTTCAATGGAGGTGACTAGAGAATGATGCCCGATATGCAACAAGTTGGTCAGGCTCAAACTCAGCAATGGGCGCCTGAGATTAATGCTCCAGTAGTATTGCTTGAAAATGTCTCCAAAACCTATGGGAAAATTCACGCATTATCAGAAATCACACTGGCATTATCCGGTGGAGTTACCGGAATTTTGGGCATGAATGGTGCCGGAAAATCAACACTTTTCAATCTGCTAATGGGTAAACTAAAACCCTCGAGTGGAAGTATAAAATTATTCGGAACTGACCCTTGGAAGAACCCCGCACCTTATGCGAGGATAGGTTTTGTTCCTGAACATGAAAAAATGCATGATTGGATGACTGCGCATGGTTTTGTTTCATTATTTGCTCGATTAAATGGATTAACTCGCGATGAAGCAAGGGTAGAAGCAGATAGAGTTCTAGACTTTGTAGGACTAACCGATGTTGCACATAAGCAAATTGGACGATATTCAAAGGGAATGCGGCAGAGAGTGAAAATTGCCCATGCATTGGTAAACGATCCGGACTTAATCGTATTAGATGAGCCACTACAAGGTTGTGACCCTCTTGCGAGAACTACGATAATGAATGTCATTAGAGAATTGGGGAAGATGGGGCGTACCGTCTTGGTCAGTAGCCATATTCTTCATGAGATTGAAAGAATTACCGAACAGATTGTAATTCTTCATAATGGACGTTTGCTAGCGCTCGGAAACCTTCATGCAATTAGGGAGAAGATGGATAATATCCCTCATACAATTAGTATTGGTTGTGAAAATCCAAAGGAATTAGCCAAGGATATCATCAACAATAATGCTGTGTATGGTATTAGTTTCCCACGCAGTGATAACCTACAAGTTCAAACTCATAACCTCAATGAAGTTCATAGAGAATTACCTTCTCTAATTGTTGAAAACGGACATATTGTTAATTCAATAGATAATCCGGATGATGACTTGGAATCGATATTGAATTACCTTACTGGAGGTTTTGTATCATGATTAGCCCTCCAAAAAAGGATAATGTTTTCAGAGCATTAGACCGAAAACTTGGAGCTGTAGCAGAATTCACAATGAGGCAATATCGCACAAAACTATCCACCTGGGTAGTAATGGGCGTTGGATTTATTGCTATCGCCATCATTGTATTATTCTATGTTGATTCCATGCAACAAGAAATTGAAGCAATCGATAATGATGGAGATTCTATGGACTGGGATGGTGATGGTTACCCTACCGGCCAAGAACGAATTTACGGAACTGACCCCGACAACCCAGACTCTAACCCCGGTACATTTTCTCCTCCAATAGCACCAGACCCCCCTGAAAAATGGATAAATGAAGATGATTTTGATTGGGATTTATCAGCAACCAGTGATACAACTGCTGGTTATGATGACGATGGAGATTGTAGACTTACAGATACTACTGAAAGCCAAAAAGATAGGAACCGAAATAATGTTAATTGCGATATTATTCTTGATTATTCAGAGATAAGAGGTGAATTGAATGACATCCATTCAGATGGCTTTGTTGATGAAGATCCCGATGAAGAAAAATACTCCAAAGAGGCGATTCACCGCGCCTTTTTACTAGCAATTGGAAAAATGGGATTCGTGTTCTTATTGGGAATATTCCTGCCATTATTTTTGGCAACTGGCTTGATTAGAGAGGAGATGGAAAACTCAACTATGCACTTTATGATTGCAAAACCTATTGCGAGACGTGATATTTTCCTTGGAAGAGTTGTTGGATATTTGGGTATTGTTTGGCCATATGTTATTGCAATGGGAATAATTGTTGGATTAATTTCAGGATTTGCTGGACCAAGTGATGGATTTTTTAGATTCGCAGACCTTGGAATGTGGATGGCAATAATCTTTGCAACAATGATGGCAACATTAGTCTATGGTATGCTGTTTTGTGCGCTTGGAACTTTGTGGAAACGTGGCATTGTATTAGCACTACCATTTGCAGCCTGGGAATTAGGAATGGCAATCGTCTCTTTCAACGCACCTTCCGCATCAATTCTAAGATTCTCTGTAATTGGCTGGTCTCTAAATATTATCGATGCTGCATCCTTGATAGTATGGCCAAATTTGGGATTATTTATTGAGATGGGATTATGGGGTGGCGGACACAATAGTAATTTTTGGGGAAGCGAACTTGAAGGTGCAGGTGCCCTTAGTGTATTCGCATCGGATACTGGCCTTGGAATAAGTCCGATTGCCACAATTGCTGTATCGACATTTGTTTTGCTATTCCAAGCCATTATTCTATGGGTCATAGGCTCTGCTGTTTTCAAGGGGAAGGAAATTGAATGAGTGAAAACATGACCACTTTTAGTGGTGATTTATCGCGTATGTGGAATCTACAAGAAAGGCCACAATTACATCACCTCACATGGGATTGGTGGTGGTGGTTGGTGATGTTAGATGACCATGAGGGAAACCCAAGTGGAAAACAATTGATGGTTCTATGGTCAACAAAAGACAATTCTATTGTAGATGTAAATGGGAGCGCTTGGACTCCAAAAGGTCGACCAGGAATAGATGACGATGGAGGGATTGCATTGGACGGAATGGTTTGCGCATGGTGGTTTGATGGAGAAAAAATGCATGAACCAATTATCAAAAGAATTTGTAAAATGATCTCGATGCCTGATAGTCACCCGCAATGGCCGTTGAATAATTCAGAAGATACTGGATTAGGGGGCGGAGCGGTCATCCCATTATTGGATGATGACCTTTCTATGGGCCTAAAATCTGACCTTAGTGAATTTTGGATTAATTTGGTTAGCGATGAAGAAATGAGAGGTGAAAATGTTCCTACCGATTTCAAACTAAAGTTAACTCCATGGAGCCAAGCCATGTCAACTGCAAGAAGAGCAAGTGCCACTTATGCAGCTGACATGGGGTACGATATTCTTCGTCTACATGGAACTAAAGCATCTGGGACTTTGGATGGGGAACAAGTCACAGGAACTGCATATTTCCAAAAAGTGTGTGTTCAAGCACCCTCTGTACCATGGTATTGGGGAGTATTACATTTGGATGATGGCTCGTATATTGATTGGTTTATTCCACATGCATCATTTACAGTTAGTGCAAGGGATAATCGTCCTTGGAAAAAAAGGGACTTAGGACATATTGCACTAAGCCAAGGTGGACTCTTTCACGATGCAAAGAACAAGCGTAGTGAAAAATTTACCAAAGTCACAGTAACAAAAATGGCAGGAAATGAATGCGAAGGCGAACATGCACATTACCCAGGTTCTCCTCTTCCAATTTTCGAGATTCACATGCATAATGGTAGAACTGAAATAAAATTACAAGTAGAGGCAATAGAAAGAGCAAATTGGACCTTTGACCAACCGACAAGGGGTGGTTTACAATCACACTTAACATACAATGAATATCCTCTCAAACTGAATAAGATGATTATCAAAGATGAAAATGGAGTAAGAACTGAAACTGAATACAAGTGGGCGAGAGGAAATGCTGAACATTCTTGGGGCCTACTTCATTGAAAATTGAGCAAAAATAGCAAAAGGTTCATGGCTAACGGCACACCAAACACAATTTAGAGGCGTTTCTATGACTGAAGAAGTAGTTGATGAAGAACTTAATGAAGAAGTTGCTAGCACTGAGAAAACAAGTTCTGAAAATAATGATGAGGCTAGGCAGAAAAGTTTGGCTGCTAAATTTAGAACTATCGAGGGAGAGGAAATATTACTGACAAAACAGCCGAGTGCTTTTGCATTCCTTGGCATGTATGTATTGGGAATGCTAGTACTCGGAGTCCACTTGCTGTTTGGACAAGCCGACTTGCTTTCAGATGGCGATTCAAGTGGGTTGGTGAAATTCGCTGTGGCAATCATCAAGATTAGTGGCGGGGAAACTGTTCCTTTCGGTTTTGTATTCGTAATGTTAATACTTACATGGTTTAACAGAATGATGAATATGTCCACATCCAGTGGATGGGTTACTACTTGGCTATTACTTGCGACATTCGCACCAATTATTATCCAAATAGACGATGTCCTAGAATGGGTGACTGGCATCTTTATGGATAATCCAATTGGTGGATTTTTACCTGATTTTATTAGTTATAATTACACATGGTTCGGAATTATTTTTGCATCCATGTTTTGGGGATTAACATATTATTATCAAAAGAGTTTCAACTACGCAGTCACCTCAGATGCTGTTATTCTTCAACACCGATTTTTGCTATCTCACTCAAGAAGGAGAATTCTTTACGATAGAATCTCCGAGGTAATTGAAGAGAGAAAACCATTGGGTGTTCTTCTAGGGTTTTCAACAATTACAGTACTAACTGATACTGGCGTTGGTCTTGCAGAAGAAACCATTGGTATTGGCGCTGGTGCAACTATGCCGGGTACTGCTGAAAACGATTCAGACTCCGCAACTACCGCTGCTGGGAAATCTTGGATTAGAAGTATTGTTGGACTGATGTCATACCAGCGTACGGTCACCAAAGTAATGGCAGATCCG
>JABIGP010000056.1 GCA_018650105.1 Methanobacteriota archaeon | reverse complement strand
GGCGAGAGAACGGTTGGCATATTTTTGGCTCTGTTCGTATTCCTGACCCCGATGATGGAGGAAGAAGAGAAATTGATTTGGTTATTATCGGAGGTAATACCATGCTCATTGTTGAACAAAAACATTGGGCGGGACGATTTGAGATAAACGGTAGTGGCGAATTTATTCAATTCCGCAATAATGGGAGTGAGCACAATCATAGTACTGTGGCTGAAAGAATCGCAAGAAAAGCAAGGATGTTAAACAAAATCCACCACAAAAGAATGGGATTAAAGAAAGAAGATAGCATAGATGTGCGAGTGATTGTTGCTATGACTCACCAAAAATTAGAGTGGCCAAAAATACCTGATGATTTCCCACAAGAAATGGTCGATGAGGCAGGATTTATCAAAATATTAGAATCGGTTAAGCCTGGAAAATTAAATGAAGACCTACTACAAACAGTACAAGGATTTTCTACATGGGATGAGATTGAGTTGCACGGAGGTTTGACTTTGAAAGGCGATCTAATTCAGTTGGGACTCGGTTCGGAAATAGATGATTGGTTCAAATCACGTGATGGTGATTTGAATGTGCAAACAAATCACAAACGTAGTATTTTTTCAATATTCAATAAAACTCCTAGCCAAGTTAAGTTATCACATGGCACAAAAAATATTGAAGCAACTTTGGCAAGAGATTTGCATTTGGAAATGCATGTTGTCGGAGAACAAACTCGCAGACTGGTCGATTGGGCCAATATCAACAAGGTTTTTGCTTCAAGGCCGCCGGCAAAATGGGGTAAAAAACCAAGTTCTAAACAAAACAAGGTTTGATTTGGGTTGGGCCATCGGCATCCTCCATGGCTACTATGATGGTTGAGGCGCTTGGCTTACTAGCTGGCGTTGTTGGAATCGTTGCTTGGATTCCACAAATTATCCAAGTATGGGTTCACAAACGCCATGATGGATTGTCGCTGACTACATTTGCCGTCGTTGCAGTCGCCCTAACTATGTGGCTCATCTACGGGATTCTTGTAGACTCTTTTGCTATGGTTGCTGCAAATATCATGACATTATCGGTCATCGGCGCTGTATTCTTCGGAGTTCTGCGCATTCGCAAAAACGAGGAGAAGTCTGCAAACGATCAGTTGTAAGATGCCTTGGTTGTCTCAATGATGACCGCTCCAATCTTGTAGGGGTCGCCATTTGAAGCTGGGCGGCGGTCTTCAAGTCGGCCTACCCATCCATCTTCAGGTACTGTAACAGGGATTCTGATAGACGCCCCGCGGTCTGATACACCAAAGGAAAATTGGTCAATCGATTGTGTCTCATGAAGACCGGTCAATCTTTGGTCGTTAAACTCACCATAAACATCCATGTGCTTCTTGATATTCTTGCCGAATTCTTCGCATATCTTGGTGAACAATTCCTCTCCACCTACATCGCGCATTTTTCCATCTGAAAAGTTAGCGTGCATTCCAGAACCATTCCAATCGCCCTTTATCGGCTTAGGATGGTATTCGATATAGCAACCGTAACTTTCGGTTAATCTGTCAAGAAGATATCGGGCAACCCAGAGTTCATCTCCAGCTTTCTTAGCACCCTTGGCGAATATTTGGAATTCCCATTGACCACAGGCCACTTCTTGGTTGATTCCTTCAAAGTTGATTCCTGCATCAAGACATAAGTCTGCGTGTTCTTCGACCAAAGACCTTCCGTGAGTGTTTTTACCGCCAACTGAACAATAGTACATTCCTTGTGGCCCTGGGTATCCACCCATTGGGAAACCAAGAGGCAGTTGTGTATCTGTGTCCATTAGGAAATATTCCTGCTCGAATCCAAACCAGAAATCTTCATCATCATCTTGAATTGTTGCTCTACCATTACTTGGGTGAGGAGTTCCATCGGGATTCAATACTTCACACATTACAAGAAAACCGTTGTATCGTTGTGGGTCTGGGTAAATTGCTACCGGCTTTAGTAGGCAGTCGGATGAACCTCCTTCTGCTTGCCTTGTTGAAGAGCCATCAAAATTCCACATTGGGCATTCTTCAAGGGTTCCTTCGAAATCTGAGCGCACCAAAGTTTTGCTGCGCATGTTCTGTGTCGGATAATATCCGTCAAGCCAAATGTATTCCAGTTTTGCCTTATCTATCATAGGTATCAAACACTTGGCTGACGAGACGGTATATCAAACATACGCCCAATAATAATGGTGATTTGTAAGTCGGTTGCGCATTAATTCAAATTGTTTCTATTCATATGATTTGAATATTAGAAAATAATTATTTATTTTGTTAGAAAATGGCGAAAAAATATCGTCATAACTTTTCAATTGATTAATTTCGTAATTTTTTTTGAATTTTTGCAAAAATAATACGCCGCGTTGGCGGTGGACTAATTTGCCTTGACCGGTTGCCACAACATATGGAGATTCCAAGTGGCAAGCAATTGAAACGTTGTCGCAAATCTCTTGGTTTGACGCAGACGGAATTATCTGAATTGTGTGGAATATCTCAATCTGTTATCGCAAAGGTTGAGAATGAAAGCGTTGATGCACGCGCTTCTACTTTGAAAAAAATAGTAGGCGCATTAAACCGAGAAGAGTTTCCAAATCAACCTCACACTGTTAACGATATCATGGTTGAAGAATTGATCACCCTCTCTCCCGAAGATACCATTCAAAGTGCGATTGACAAAATGATTGGTGGAAGTGTTTCGCAATTGCCTGTTATATCGAGTAGTGGCTCTCCCGTTGGCCTAGTTTCTGAAGCGAGTTTGTTAACTCGTGGAGCACAAACTACGGGCTCGGTGCGAAGTGTGATGCAAGCAAATGCAGTTGTGGCCAATCATGATTTATCTATTTCTGAGGCGAGGGAGTTGCTCACGACAGAAGAAGCATTGTTGATTACAAAAAATGGGCGATTGGTCGGCTTGGTTTCGAGAATGGACATGGTGCGAGCTTTGCGCGACATTTCACCGCAAGAATAGTTATTCTTCCTCGAAACCTCTAGTCTCAGTTAGAGTGACTATAGGTTATTAGCAGCCTCTTCGCCTTGCGGAGTAATTAGAATTGTACTACCATCTCGATATATCTGTGAGATTGAAAGTGTTCCGCCGTTGACTGTAATAGGGCATGAAATCCCACATGCTGGAGCAAGATAATCTTCGCCGGTTTCTGTCATGACCAATCTAATACCATGCCCTGCAGGCAATATTGCATCAATCGCTTGGAATTCCATTAACATCGTCAAACTCTGTAATGGTAGCACGGTTGTCGGCTCACTTCCACCTTGATAGTAGCGAATGTCCAT
>JABIGP010000010.1 GCA_018650105.1 Methanobacteriota archaeon | reverse complement strand
TCTTTCAGTTTGCTTACAAATCATTGATAGTCCTTTGATTGTATCCTCGTATATGCAAGGTACGGGTATTCCACTAAGCCCTACCCCTGCAGGTTTTGCACTTTGGCATCCATCCTCGCCTTGGAAAACAGTCCGTAGTATGCTCGGATTAGTCTTCTTATTGTGGTTAACAGCCGAAATCACTGCAGCATTATTCATATCAATATTTGATTCCAACTATAATGGAATTATTGGCCCAACCGACCCATATGAGGCTCTTGTATTCTCACTATGTCTGGTCCCATTATTGTTAATATTAGTATTTATTAGAAGACCAAAGTTATTACAATTAGTAAAGGCAGAACCCTCTATAGAGGGTAGGACTCAGCACGTTTTGGACCACAACACTGTCGTCACCTCACCAATGCCAACAACGTTAAAACATCACATCGTAAATGATTCCACGCCGCTTGAAATGCCAAAATCAAGTCATCTATGGATACTATTTTTCTCTGGAGTAATATTGTCAACTGCTTCATTATTGGCATCGCTATTATTCAGTGACAACATCTTGATTTTTATATTGGCGATATTAATTATCTTGCCGGCATTTATTGTTGGATTTTCAACACCGGTATTTGCTTGGTGGTCAGCATCGACGAGGTTTTTCGGATTCAGATTAACCCGAAGAGAAGGTGAGGCTATGTTAATCGCTGGAATGCTTTCAGCATTACCTGCCATTGTCATAAATAGTACATTATTCCCAATTTCAATAAATATGCTTGGTGTTAACGATCCATTAACTAGCAATCTAGGTGAATTTCTCTCCCTAGCGATGTCCGCCCCTATCGGTGAAGAATTATCAAAAGCAGTTGCAGTACTGTTATTATACCGAAATATTGATTCTGCAAAGAAGGGTTTCTACGTCGGCACAACTGTTGGCCTAGGTTTTGCATTAATTGAGAATCTCACCTACATTATGACTTCATTATTTGAACCATCTGGAATCACTTTTGCATTTACTTCGATAATTCGCGGTATTGGTTCCGTGCCAGGGCATGCTATGTGGACTGGAATTAGTGGTTATGGTATTGGCTATTACTTGCATAAAAAGAGAGGTTTTCCAGCTGAGAACCAAGATACTTCATGGGTACTCTATGATGAGAACACACGTCAAGTTGTCTCTTATTCAAATCAAAGCAAAGCTGTAACTGCTGATTTACCAAATTGGTGGTTAAGACATGTTGGCTCAGGTTGGAAATTACCAAAATCCCCCTTATTTTGTATTGCTCTAGCAATCAGCGGCCATTCGTTTTGGAATGGTAGTTCATTCATTATTGGCTATATATTTGAAGATTCACATCTAATCATATATGTTCTAGCGACGTTAGGCTGGATCGTTTTTCTCATTTCCACGCTCTGGTATTGCTCATTACGCATACTGCCATCCTTATTTGCACCTGAAAGCAAGCAATACTATCCACCTCCCAATTACCATTGAATACTGTAACAATCGCATTATTACTTTTTTTTTATACAAAGCACCTTTGAATGATTGTTGACTCGCAAAAGTTGGAGGAACTCCTATGGATGTCTTGCAAGAAGGTTTCACGCAAGGAAATTTGGTGGTTACTTCAATCATTATTCTCGGTTTGGTAATCGTTTCTTTGAAAGCCAATATCCTCGATAAAACAGGAATCATTTCCGCAGCACTTCTTGGTTTAGTTGTTGGTGGAATGGGGCATTGGAGTTGGCTATTGATTCTTCTTGGGTTCTTATTATCAAGTCACAAAGCAACAAAATGGAGATTTGAAGAAAAAATGAACTTAGGTTTGAGTGAATCATCTGACGGGCATCGTAGTTGGGGAAATGTAATCGCAAATGGAGGAATGCCTGGATTAGTTGCATTGTATGCTTATCTTACTGATGATTGGGTCAATGGTTTGTGGCTATTCAGTGCAGCTGTTGCAGTTGCATCCTCTGATACTTTCGCCAGTGAAATCGGTTGCCTTGATAGCAATGTCAAACTTATCACTACTCTAAAACCATGCGATCAGGGAGTTAACGGTGGATATTCACCGAGTGGTCAAAAGGCTGCAGCATTGGGTTCAATAATCATTTCATTGCTTACTTTTTGTTCTTGGTTCATCGTTAATATCAATACTGCAGCAAGTGACATTGTGTGGGGTATCTCCGCTACAATTGCAATTGCAATCATTGGCTTCCTCGGTTGTCAAGTTGACAGTTTATTGGGTGCTGTTCTTGAAAATAGGGGTTTCTTAACCAAAGGTTCGGTAAATGCATTGGCGATTTCGTTTGGAATGATAGCCATGGCTACATTCTTACAGTATTTCTCAATTTAAAATAAATAGAGAGACCCCTTTAGGGGTCTAAATCTAAAATATCTCAATTTGTGGTGAAATCAGCAACATTGAGGCATCGGCTTCTTGAACCCTTGACAGTTGCCATGAGTCATGCGCAAGCAAATTGTGGCCTTACTACTACTCGCACTGGTGAGTACTGTTAGCCTTGCAAGTGCAATTGAAATTCAGAAAGATGTTCGCTATGAGCCTGGATTCGTTGAATGGACAATGGCCCAAGAAGAACATCTATTCGTTGAAGGGTTAAATGCAGGTGAAGCGATTCTGCAAAGAGCGCGCCCAGATGCAGCAGTTGGAAGTTTTACAACTGATGTAACCAATGGACCAGTGACCGTTTTTAATATCGACAGTGACCCGATTCAAAATCCGATAAATAGCAATATCACAATGCAGGTATATTTTTCTGTTACAATTGGACCAGGAACTGCAACTTCTTGTACAAGACAACAACCATTCACTGATTCTTCAACCACATTGTATTATACTGTTAGCACTGGTGGAAATATAGTCTATGAATCATCAGTAAACCACGTTGTTGATAAGACTACGCAAAATTC
>JABIGP010000180.1 GCA_018650105.1 Methanobacteriota archaeon | reverse complement strand
CTATGCCGAATTTATTGGCGATAAAACAACCAGAATTACTTGGGATGACCAACTTGGAGTAGAGGGTGAGAGGTATCATATTTGGAGATCTAATTATATGGTTTCTGGAACACAATTCAACGGTGTTATTGGTTCAACAAGCGACAATTATTCAGTTATTTGGCTTGGTACAGTCACCGATGGAATCGGGTTTTTCGATGTAATGCTTGAAGACGACAGGATTCCAGAAAACTCACATTACTTCGTAACAAGTGAGGCACTATATGGGCATATCAATGGGACGTATCACTATACAGAATTAATTCAAAATTATTATGGACCAATTTCAGAAGACACTCGTTCTCCAAACCCACCTAGAATAAAAGAAGCAAAAGCGGTGGGAAGTATCAATCAAATAACCCTCGAATGGTTCAATGAAAATGAAATCAATGAATCATATACAATTTGGCGACACATGGGTGAACCATTTGGCGAGGATAGAGATGAACTTTCACAAAGTACAGATGACGGTTGGGAATTGGTAATGGATAATATTGAGGCAGGTTCTTCAACTCAAACATCATTCATTAGATTAATTCCAATTGCAGATTCAGTTAGTAGGGATGTATGGTACGCCATTACAATTGCAGACCAATACAATAATGAAAATACTGAGATTTTCTCTGGAATAGGTGGAAATGCCTACCAAGTCACAGAAGATACATTACCACCTGAAGCAATAATGACTATCATTGATGAAGAAGGTGAAGAATTCCCTAGCCCTTCATTGGTTGAAGGTTCATACACGATATTACTACAACTGAATGAATACCTAAAGAGCCAGCCATATATCAACATCACAACTACTACTGGCGGAGATATTACCGTTGGAGAATCCCCGATGTCAATGCTGGTTGAGAATTATAACAATCCAGATTTAGGACCTGTTTATTCCTTTGACTTTGAAATTACAGCACAAACAAATGCTGGACCTATGCTAATTACAGTGGCAATGACTGATACTTCTGAAAATGAAGCAATAATTGATTGGACAGATAGAGCGGTTGACGCACAAAGACCCGAAGTAACAATCTATTCTCCTTCAAGTAGTAATGATGGTTCAAAATACCTTTACGGTAATAAAATCAATATTTTGGCTGGAGCTGAAGACGATGTTAGAATTGTATCATTCCAATACAAATTAGTATATCATTATGGAGGAATCAGTGGTAATGCACTATCAACTCCATGGTCTGATGTAGACGGAATCACTGACTTAAATGGAGATAATACTTCATTGACAATGGACTTAGACTTAACATCAGGTAGTTTTAGTCCGGGTCAGCATGCAGTATCTGTTAGAGCAGTTGATTCTGCAGGGAATGAAGTTACTAAGACCGTACAATTTATTGTTGATTATTGTCGCAATACTCTCAATGGAACAACATTCTGTAGTTATGAGGAAAAGCTCGCTCCTCCATTAGAACCACTTGTGGTCGAACCTGGATTCACTGACCCACCATATGTTGTGGTATGGGTTATTGCAGGTATGACAATCATTGCATGGATTGTCGCTCTTATGGTGATATCAACTGGAATGAGTGGTCCAAAGAAGAAGAAGGGAGGCGATGAAGATGAAGATGAAGATTGGATGTCAGAATTCATTGGAACTTCATCCGAACTTGACATGGCTGCAATTACTGATACTAGTGGTGGGGAAAAGAAAGAAGAAAAGAGCGAATCCAAAACACTTGACGATGATGACGATCCATTTGCAGTCAATAAAACACAGCGTAAAACCCGTTCAAAGAAGAGCGATGATGACGATGACGACGATGATGATGACGACGACGACGATGATGACGATGATGACATTGATGATGACGACTTCTTTGATGATGATGAAATTATTACAGAGGATAAGCCAAAACCAAAGCGTTCAGTTGGTCGCCGTTCAGCACAACCTCGCAAAGCACCTAAGCGTAAAGTTGGTAGAAAATCCAAAGATTGAAAATCGCTTCAAAGCAATCAAAATAATCGGTGGTCTTTAGGACTAAGTGGCCACCCTTAACAGCATGAGCGAGAGCGAGACTCCTGAAATGCCAGATTCTTTACCAGAAGAATTAGTAGAGGAAGTTGAAGACATATTTGAGAAATTGATAGACTCGTTCAATCCATTTCACAACCGTTTGAACTGGTTGTTGCTTGCTCTACCAGTTGCAGTATATGCTGAGCATTTACACAACATGCCTCTTGCATTCGTAGCATCTATGGTATCCATTATGCCTTTGGCTTTCCTAATGGGTAAGGCGACTGAAGAAATCGCCTTACGTACAGGGGAGGCGATTGGTGGCCTACTAAACG
>JABIGP010000011.1 GCA_018650105.1 Methanobacteriota archaeon | reverse complement strand
AGCAGAAAAGAAGCCTTGCAGAGAATGAGAAGGGCCTTGGATGAATTTGTTGTTTTAGGCACAACTACCAACATAAGATTCCTGCGTGAATTATGCGACCAATCAGAAGTTATCGATGGAGCAACCGATACAACAACTATTGACAGATTATGGCCAAATGGATGGTCACCTAATGTTTCACAATCCACGAAAAATGCAGCATTATTAATTGCCTCTTGTGCAGAGGCAAATGGGCTACAGAGAAGAGGTTCTTCAGTTTCCAATCAAGTTTCATCAGACGGTCCAGTCAGCCCATTCCAAACTTTGAACAGGAGGTTTCCATAATGCAGAACCAGTTCAAAACAGAGGATGGATTAGTCGAAGTGACTATTTCTAAGCAAGGAGATTCATGGAACTTTGAAGGGCAATCTTGTCAAATTCTTGATGATGGAAGACTTCAGGTAACTACTGTTGACGGTTCCTCGCATCTTGCTAGAGCAGCTAAGGTCGGAGATATTTGGTGGGTTCATCTATGTGGACAGACCTTCAAATTAGAACGAATTGAGCCGGGTGCAAGTGCGAATGAAGAGCAAGGTGGATTAACAGCGCCAATGCCAGGAAAGGTCCTTGAGGTAATGGTTGAAGTTGGTCAAGAAGTAACTGCTGGCACTACTTTGATGATTTTGGAAGCGATGAAGATGGAGCATAAAATCGCCGCATCCACAGATGGGGTCGTTACTGCGATTAATTTCAATGCTGGTGACCAAGTTGAACAGGGTGTAACGCTACTTGACTTAGAACAATAGTCGATTGTAGTGATTACAACGATTTCTAGAAAATCACTAGGATTGTTTAAACAAAGTAATACAATAGTCCAACAAGAATCAAAACATCAACCACTCCAAACAAGACTTTGAGTGGCAAAGGTAGAGTTTTGAAAAAGTGAAATGGGCCTTGTGTTTCATCGTTCATACAAATTCCATTAATCAATTGTTGTTAATGTTTATGCTAGACAGAGAGTGACTAAATGACCTTTCCAAACGTTCGGCTAGATTACTAAATGAGATGAAAGGTCACTAGTGATTGGAAATTGATAAATACATTCAGACATTGGCAAAAAATATGTTTAGTAAAGTGGTATGGAAGAAACCCCAACAATGGCATTTAGATTTAAGTTCCTCAAAGATGACAATATTAGAGAGAGCAATAACAGTTGTATTTTTTACAGGGTTAACTGCTCTTTCAGCACAAATTGCATTTATCCTTCCATGGACTCCAGTACCCTACACCTTCCAAACATTTGCAGTATTGGCGACGGGAGTTTATCTTAGAAGAAATGATGCTTTTGCATCTGGTTTCCTTTATTTGGTGGTTGGCGCATTGGGCGCACCCGTATTTGCTTCAGGCGGGTCAGAATTATTTTCAAGTGGAAAATTAATTGCTTCAGGGGGATATTTGTTAGCATTCCCACTAGCTTCAGCCTTGGTTGCTGAAGGGTTAGACCGTTCAAGAAAAGCAGGGGTTGCAGATATTAAGGCACAGATTATTTGTTGGTTTTCTGCTATGATTCCGGTATATCTCTTTGGAACATTATGGCTTGCTGAATCATATGGGGTTGATTTTTCCAAAGCCTTTGGATGGGCTGTTGAACCTTTCTTGTTATGGGATCTTGCAAAGATTTTGGTTATGGCTATCATCACTACAAAAGTGTGGTCTTATCAACCTCAAGAGAATTAAGTATTGATTAAACAAAGGTTAGATTCTAGAAAGCGAGTTCAAGAAAGAACCATATAACATCCAATTAAACAGTAAGTTGTAGGGTGTTAAAATGTCATCTTTTAGAATCTGTTCAAATTGCTACGGCTATCGAGTCTATCCATGGATGGGGTTCATGACTGGAGAACGTTACCAATGCCAAGACTGTGAAGAGATATTGATAGTGCCACTTGAGTTTGATAGTGTTGAAGCATACCTTGAATTTCTCAAGGTACAAAATCCTAAGAAATTTGCCGAAATTGAAAGTGAGCTCAAAGAGTGATTTCTCTCAATTGTCAAAGTGTTTCAAAACGAATTGTGGGAACTTAACATTATACCTTGAAATACTGCTACCGTTCATTACAAAATGGTGCATACATGGTCCTAATGGAACTTTCATCAAATGACCCAGCCGTTGGATATATCAAGTGGATTTCCGCAATCGCTATCGTGGTCTTACCATGGCTCTTTTTACATCTTGAAATGAGGGTGGTAAGAATTGTTCTTGGTATCGCTTGGATGACGAGTATATTCTCTTTGGCTGCGCTATACCTCGGCTTCCTAACATATCACTACATGGGAATTCAACTTGGGTTTGACCATCGTGGAAATCCAATGGATTGGTTCATGATTCTTACTGGGATTCTTTGCATTATCCCATTCATTCGAGCCGCAAGAAATGGGGCCCTAGAGAAACCAAATAAAACCGCGATATTAATCGGGTTGGCGACCCTGATTTTGATGGGTCCCGCTATTTACAATTCAGTCACCCTCAACGTATACCTGCTCGGCGATGGGGAATTTGACGGAGGAGAGGGCGAGTATTCAGGTGAAGAATATGATCCCACAGAGGTCGAGGAATGGTCTCGTGCAGGAAATATCGCTTTGCTCGTATGCAATTTAGTGCCAGCGATTATTTGCCTTGCAATTTGGCGACTTGGTAATGTTGTGCATTCTGAACTTGAGGTTAATCTTGAGCAGAAAGTTGTAAAATAATCTGAACCACATCTATGCTGGCGATCAAGTCGAGCAAGGTGTGACACTGCTTGACTTAGAACAATAATTGCAAGAAATAGATTAGTGCTTTATTGCCGGCTAAGGTCTTATGTACTAAGCGTAAGTGGCAATAATATGACTCAAATCACTAAGTCAATACGAAAGCCTGCTGGTGCCATCTTTTTGGCTCTTGCATTAATCACAACAACCTTCGCAGGAATCTCCTCCGCCGACAATGACGAGGAAGATGTGTTTGGTTGGGATTGGGACAGCGAAACAGGAACTGTGACCATTGTTCCAACACCTTTCCTCAATACAACAACATTCAGTTATGAAGTTCATATTGATAGTTATGACAGTGGAACTGAAACATGGGATGCTTTAGCAATAACCATTCCAACAGCGAATGTCTCTCACACCACCAATCTTAGCGACGGATATTACATGTTGAGTATTTCGGTTTGGAATGATTACGATTCTTGGTATGATGAAGATTATATCTGCATGGGTCTGAACTGTTCGGAAACTCAAGTTGAGATATCATATAACGAGACTACCATGATTGCCACATTACTTGTTACAGGTAATACAGGCAATGAAACAATCACTGCTTACCTTTTCGATGAATGGACAGGAAATGAACAAGTATTGTATAATGTCTCCAATGGAGATACGATTGATATTGGAGGTCAAGGCGATGGATACTTTTGCTTAGAATTACTCGCCGAAACTGCTGATGGTTTCGAAATAGATCATGCTGAGGTTTGTACCCAAATTGGAGAAGAGCCAGTATATCCGGGCATGGATGCTTATTACGATGACACTACAATGATGATGACAGTTGACCTTTATGATATGCCAGATAATTCAACATTCCATTACTCTGCGACCATTGAATCATGGGACACCGGTTTTGTAACATGGGATAATGGCACAATTGATTCAAACACTACTTCAATAGGTTTTGATATTGACGAGATTCTTTCTAATAACAACCAATCATATGGAATCTACTGGGCATTCATGGAAATCGTGGACACGGAAGGAAACTATGTTGTCGATGGCGGAACCGAGTTCTGTTATGGAGACCAGACAGATTGCGAAGAAGTAGAAGAAATGTTCATTTGTAACAATGGTGAAGAAATTCCAATGTCATGGTACGATGATGGTGAGGCTGACTGTGAAGATGGTTCAGATGAGCCAAATGGCACCGGTAGTGAAGACACGTTCATTTGCGACGATGGTGAAGAAATCCCAATGGATTACTACGATGATGGCTATGCCGACTGTGAAGATGGTTCAGATGAGCCAAATGGCACTGAAGCAGAAGAAGAAATGGAGTTAGTTTCGCATGATATGGACATCTGGTTCGAGCAATGGGATGACGAAACGATGGAGTTTGTCATGGTTAGTAGAATGGTTATTGACGATTCTGAATCGATTGCATTGTATGCAATGATGGCAGATATGTACTTAGGCAATGATGATGGTGAAGTTTCACAAGATGAAGTGGACCTCTTTGTTGAGATGATGAGTTCAGAAATGGATGATGAAGGTGCAAATGAAGCCATGATGCAATTAGACGGTGCCCCAGGCACAATGGTCGATACATGGATGGAAATTGAAGGCCTAGTTGGCATTGATGAGAGCAACGTAAATGAAAGTGAAATAGTCATGATAATGGCGGAAGTTGTCGCATTCGATACAACGGCATATGCTGATTCAACAACACATGTCTTCACTATTGAGGACGACGATTATGATGATGATTCAAGTGAAGAGCCTGTGCCTGACGAAGGTTGCGACATAGATAGTATTTGGATTCACAACAGTGATACTTGGAGTGTTTCCAGTATTACTGATTCGGCTAGCACTATGGCATTCACATATGAAGATTTCAATAATGCTTGGTTCACTGAAGACTGTCCCGATGATAGTGGAACAGTCACTTTCAATCTAGTAAAGACTGATGGTGGAGAACTACCTGATGATACAGCCGAAGACGATTGGGGCGAAATAGATATGAATAAGTTCCCAATATGTGCTTATGCATATGCAATGATGTTACCTGATGGTGAATTTGATGTGAGAATGGGCATTGGAGCTGCACCTGAGAGTGGAGATTACATAATCGACCTAGTTGATGGTGCTGAATACATGATTTCTGTCGTATGTAGTGACCCTGAAGGAGATGACATGACTGTAACAATCAACAACGCTGATTTGAATCTAACTTCCACATATACCTCAACTGCAATCGCAGAAGCAAGCCTCTTGCTTTCTGTTCCTGCTGGTTATGATGGTACCTATATCTTTGATGTTACATGGACAGATGGACACCACAATGAGGCTGGAACACTAACAGTTAACGGACTAGGTGATGGAAGTGGTGGAGATTTGTCAGCAGATGGTGATGGATTCCTACCAGGCTTCACAGCAGCACTTGGCATTGTGGCTCTACTTGGAGCAGCAATGATAGGTAGCCGCAGAAATCGTGCTTGAAACTGGTATCATTGTTTATTCAGT
>JABIGP010000012.1 GCA_018650105.1 Methanobacteriota archaeon | reverse complement strand
GGGTCAATAATAAATGTTGTAATTTCTGCAGTTTTGCCGTAATCACGAAGATCGGTATAGCCAATAATCCTGCCGTCATGTCTTAGGGTTGCAACATTTCCGTCAAGAAATTTTTGTTCTGCCTTTAGGTTTCTTGGCGGACGAACTTCCATTTCAAGTGAAAGCATTTCACGCAACCACACCGCGTCTTCCATAATTCTCACTTCGTCTTTTCCACTGACATTTGAAATTAAAATGACTTCAGTCAAATCCAAGTTGCAGCCTCACCGTCAGCATCCATTGTATTTTCATCACCTATTTTCCGAGGTACGTTTTCTCTCCCTAAATGCCATGTTGCAGCCTCTAGCCAATCACGCAAACCATCACTTGTAAGCCTCACAGTAATTACTCCGCCAAGAGGAATTTCATCCGGCAGAGGAAATGAAACTTTACCTGCTAACGCAGCTTGTCTTGATAATTCAAATACAGTTGTATCTCCATCTAATTTTCTGCTCATCGCATCTAATGATGTGTCTAATATTTTTTGCTGATGAAGCATTTTCAAAAAATGTGTAAGGTCTATTTGCGTCGCCTTCCAATTAAAATTGGAGCCTTTTCCAAGTGTTGGTTCGTCACAATTTTCTGGAACGGGGAACTCTGGGAATAATTGCAGAATTGATTCAGCGACTTTTTTGGGAGAGTCTGCTCCCCTGAGAGCAGTCTCAATACAAATCTCAATACCTTCGCCCACTCCAGTTAATCGGAGTAGCGGTGCTGACATGATTTGGACGACATGTTGCCACTTGATGAACTTGCCTTTTGTAGTAATTTGAGGGCGAAGTGTCAAAGTCTTTCGCTTATAGCCAATGAACATGACTGTGCAAGATGGGCCTTCAATAGCCACAGTCATACCAGTCCTAAATGAAGAGGGCCAAATTGGAAAATGTCTTGAATCACTGATATTACAGGACCATTCAGCAACAGATCACATGATATTGGTATTGGATGGCGGTTCAACCGACAATACGATTGATGAAATTAATCTTGCAGTAGAAAAATCCAAACAAAATAATGGCCCACAAATTGAATTGGCACAAAATCCAGCCAAGTATGTATCCAATGCAAGAAACCTTGCCCTTGAATTAATTCCTTCATCAGTAACTCATATTATCGAATTAATTGGGCACTGTGTTGTTCCTAAAAACCATATTTCTACTAGAATAAGTTCTTGGGAACAATTACAATCACAAGTAAAAGAAAATAATTTGCCACCTCTAGGTGCTTTAGGAGTTAAAGTGATATCACGCAAAGGCAAGTTAGGAATATTCGAATCATGGGTAGAAGGTGCCCTTTCCTCACCATTAGGTAGTGGAGGTGGACAATTTGATAATTTTAAATCATCAGGACATACAAAAATACCTGCATTTGCAATGCACTTACGTTCTGCGGTTGAGGATGTGGGTGGTTGGGATGACTCATTCATCAGTTGCCAAGACAGCGACTTATCAATGAGAATGATTGAACAGGGTTATAGTTTGATGCGATGCCCAAAAACCACAGTATCAATGGCAAAACGCACATCTCTAACAAGGTGGTGGAAAATGGGTCACCGTTATGGTTTTTGGAGAACAAAAATTGTTCTTAGACACCCAAAGAGAATTAGTTTACGTGAGTATGCTCCTTGGTTTGGGGCAATATTAACTGCGTTATTATTTTCAGTTTCCAGTTCCTATTGGATGATCCCTCCATTGATGTATGGTGCAGTATTATCTCTAGAGGCACTTAGAAGTTCAATAACTAAACGTAGAATTTCTCTTATTTTGGGCATTCCAATCTGTCTGATAATGCTTCATACTAGTTTTTCTGCTGGATTAATAGATGGACTGATTCGCAAAGGCAAAGAGTCTTCTGATAGATGAATCAAATTCTGCGCAGCATACGGTTACATTGATGAAAGAAAAGAACTCCAGAAAGTTTGGTGATAGTATGAAAGCACGTCCAGTAACCTCTTTGGCGATGATTGTACTGCCGACAATTCTATTTACATTTATTCATATTACAGTGACTCCCTTGAAAGAAATGTTCATCGTGGAACCAAAATTGAAGTATGCATGGTATTTCACTAGCATAATAATTGGAATAATTGTTTGGAGAAAAACAAGAATTCTCAAAGACCATGAATTCCGTCGAGCAAAAATAATGAAAGGAATGAAAGAAGTATATGCTGCAGAAGAAGCAGGCGTTTGGGAACAAAACACTCAACTTGAGAGTGAAATTAGTGTAGAAGGTGAGGCTAGATTAAAGGGGCAAGTTTCCGCTATTGATGATGAAACTCCAGAGATGGAGTTGGATGATGACCACACCGTTGATGTTGATTTCCTCAATGAATCAAAACATGTACAGAAAGCCACAATGCGCGTCACAGGAAAAGCATCATTTGATTCAGAAGAACTTGAATCAACTATTGGTGCAGTAAGAAATACTAGTCCAATGGATAAAATTTTAGATATTATTACCGGTCTTTTTTCAGGAAAGGATGCTCGAGAAAGCCGTAAAGAAATGCGAAATGCACAATTGATTGCAGCATCAAAGGCAAACCCTGTAGTTGCTCAGAGGCCAGTTGCTCCTATGCAACAGAAAAAAGATACTGTAAGAGATGACGTGAAAATGACAACCATGAGCGATACAGGGGGGCATGAAACAATTGTTTCCACTGACGGAGTTATCGTTGCCCAAGGTTCACTACAAAGCATCAATTCAGAAGCAGAAAAAGTATATGCTTGGGATAAAGAATTAAGCCCTATTCAATCAAATGAGGAGAGTTTGGAATCGATGGCTATGCTAGGAGGTTCACAAAGAACAGCCTCACCTGCCGTAGCCAATGTTACAGGAAGGAGTTGTGGAAGTTGTGGCCTTAGGGTATCAGATTCCGACCGATTCTGTGATGGTTGTGGCGCTTCAATCTAATCGTGATTGATTGGTATTGCCAGTCTGTAATAGCGTGATGTTCAAAGAGGGGCTTGCCCCCCACTGAGATTGTTAGGTGGTTATGGTGGCTGAAAAGCGAGACTATTATGAGGTGTTAGGTGT
>JABIGP010000051.1 GCA_018650105.1 Methanobacteriota archaeon | reverse complement strand
TTTATCTTCAACAACAAGGTCTCTAGCAGTACTATTGACCTCAACTAATTTCCCATTAACACAAGCAAATCCTAACTCCTCAACAACTTCTCGCATAATAGCAGCAATCGCTGCTGCATTTGGTCCAGTTAATTGTTCCAACTCCTCAACAGCTAATTTGTCAACACGTGATAGGCCGCCACCAGGAAATGCCCAGTAACCTGGGAAAGCAGGCATTGAATCTGCACGTCTTCCAAGTAATATTTCAACACCATCATTGCCATCACGAGTAATCATCAATGTTGCCGATGGCCTAATTTTACGCGAAGCAACCCCCATCTCAACACCGTCAGGGACTTCGCTCATAGTCAAAGCAAAGCACCCCGACCTTCAATGATTTCCTTCATCGGCCTCAAAGCAATTTGAAGTGACAGTAGTGCTTGGGCTCATTATGGCTGAATCAATAGAGGAGGAACT
This sequence comes from Methanobacteriota archaeon, assembly GCA_018650105.1. GTDB lineage: Archaea > Thermoplasmatota > Poseidoniia > Poseidoniales > Poseidoniaceae > MGIIa-L1. The sequence goes on along the minus strand of JABIGP010000051.1, from coordinate 3,021 downwards.
TGCCCTCCTCGCCAGAGTTGTTGATGAGGCTGAAAAAATGGGTATTGACCCATGGCCGGAAACAAAGCCACCAAGGCCTTGGGCAAGATATGCTATCGCATCATTCATGGTCATTATGATGCTTAGTTGGGTTTCAAAAATATTGTTTAGATTTGTGACTGTTTGATGAAAACATCTCTCCTCTCCGAAATTTGTAAGATAGCCCCCCCGGATTTGAATCCTAAGATTGAGTTAATTATTTTCATTCAATCGAGGACCGGTGGAATCTGAGATTCCACAACGGCCTTCAAATCCGAAATTTGTAAGATAGCCCCCCCCGGATTTGAACCGAGGTCGGCGGGACCAGAACCCACCATGATGGACCGCTACACTAGGGGACTATGCTTTGGCCGATTAGCCATCACTTCTTCAACTCAACGGTGAGTCTTGCAGTTATTTCTTCACCTAATCCTTTATCGTTTTAGGAAGAATTGTGAATGTTGTAACCATTTGGATTGCTTGTCCGTATGTTATGCTACCCTGGAATTCTTTACTATCTCCGTCAACTACAACGCGCAGTCTAAATTTACAAGTTTTCTTTGATTTTTTCTTGCGGAAGTGTTTGTAGAAATGAACACCGATTTTGTATTTCCCAATAGGTGGTAGGTTTTCCCAAACAACATTTTCTACAGGGGTATTACTGACCGGTTTGACATTCATGTCAACATCTAATACACCGCCGCAATCGCTTGTTTTGTTATTGAAATATATTCGCTCCTCGCTTGGGCAGAATACATGAAGATCTAAGTCGTTATAGTCGTCCCAAGAGAGAGTGATTTGAACTGCACCAGATTGCCCACCTTCTCGCTCTAATCTCTCATCCATATCGTCATCTTCAGGAGTCTCGGTAACGGTAATTCCACTACCAATTTCTTCTTCTGCTACTAGGATTGAATGTTCATCGAGAGGTTGTTGATTTTCTTCAATCCACTCACCCCTAACTCCTAACTCCATTATTCGCTGCTCTTCATCATCCATTTCTTGTTCAGGTAATTCGTCATCAATATCATCAAGAATATCTGATAATATCAATCTCAAATCCATGATATTTCTATCTCGGCGTGAATCTCTTTCCAAGTACTCAGAAAATTCATTTTCTGTCAAGTCGGCAGTTTGTCTTGAGCGAAGAATTATCGTTCCATTTCTTTCTACAGATTCAACAGCACCAAACCCACCATATTTTTCTCGGTGAGCAATATCGGCTAATCTCTGTTGCTTCATTTTTCCTTTCTTGTAGATGAAGCGCATCGTAGCCAATAGAATCAGCATCAAAGCGATTCTCCCCGCCAAGACAATGTATTCCATCAGTGGCTATTAGCAAGTGCTCCTTTATTGGAGATTTGGTCACAAATGGGCAAAATAATGTTTTTCTCAAGATAAGAATGAGGCATTTAATTTATCCAGTATCTCTTTACTTGGACGCAAGTCAGAATTTGCAACATCAATTAGTGCACTATCAACAAGACCTAAATCCTCAATCAGTGAAGGTTTGTTTCCATCAAAGTATAACAATCCAGTGACGTGTTTTGATTCAGCATCAGCAGCATGAAGTGCACTTAATGCAGCGACAGCATCTGAAGGGTCATGGTCATCCGAGATTGTTTCCAAGCGAATAACAGATCCATCGTGGAGAGTAATATCGCGGTAGTGTCCTTCCGGAACTTCAATCTCTTCCATTGGAGCGCGGTTTGGAATGTAATCTGCGACATGCAGAGTAACGTTGTTATCTTTGACATAACCATAGGACCTCAGTGACTCTTCATTGTTATTGAAAGTGACACAAGGAGATATTACATCGATTAACGCAAATCCTTTGTGTGACATAGCCGCCTTCAATAATGAATTCAATTGTTTCTTTGAACCGGAAAATGAGCGAGCGACGAATGTACATCCAAGGTTGATTGCTAGTGCGCATAAATCAATTGGTTGTGTCTCATTTACTACCCCTTTCTTCTTCTTTGAACCAATATCTGCAGTAGCAGAATATTGTCCCTTGGTCAATCCATAAACTCCATTGTTTTCCAAGATATATACCATGTCCATATTGCGTCTAATTGCATGAATTAATTGCCCGATACCAATAGATGCAGAATCTCCATCGCCTGATACTCCGAGATATAGTAAGTCTTTGTTGACAGCATATGCTCCAGTTGTAACAGAAGGCATTCTTCCGTGAACGGTATTGAATCCATGTGATTGTCCAAGATAGTATGCAGGTGTTTTGGAAGAACATCCAATACCAGACATTTTTGCAATACGGTGAGGTTCGATTCCATTTTCCCATGCAGCAGCGACGATTACATTTGAGATTTGGTCGTGACCACAACCAGGGCATAGTGATGATGGCCCTCCGGTGTAGGAATCCTTTGGTTCGTTAATCACATTCAGTTTGACTACTTTTGCTGGTCGTGTTGGCGTTTCACTCATTGTGCCACCTCCTCAAGTTTTGACATAATCAATTCAGAATATATTCTTGCACGAGGTGGTTGTCCATCAGAATAAGCAACAGAATGAATTTTTGTCACTAAATCATTTGGTAATTCCTTTCTTAAGATACCCCAAAGTTGTCCATCCCTGTTAATTTCAAGAACGATAGTGGTCTCGTGTCTTCTAATGAAATCTTCAACTTGGTTTGACATAGGTAATGCACGCACACGACATTGACTAACTTTCATTCCAGTTTCTTCTAGAATATCATCAATTTCTTGAATTGTATTTTCCATACTTCCTAGATAGATAATTCCAACTTCACATTCTTCTTCTTCACGAAGAATTGGAGCAGGAAGAAGTTCTCTTGCACCATTTATTTTATCTTTTAATCTAGTCATTAGGGCAACATAATCCTGTGGTTTTTCAGAATATTGTCCCTTTGTATTGTGGCCAGTTCCACGGTATAGAATAGGGTCCATTCCAGAACCAGGTAATGTTCTGTATGGTATGCCATCGCCATCAATGTCAAGATAGCGTCCAAAGTCTTCAAAC
>JABIGP010000013.1 GCA_018650105.1 Methanobacteriota archaeon | reverse complement strand
TACAGTGAGAGGAGCATTTGACCCGATTAGAGAATTAGCAGATATTGCACATCGAGAGGGTCTGTGGTATCATATTGATGCTGCTTGGGGAGGTAGTTGTTTATTTTCAAATGAATTAAATTCACTGATGTCTGGATGCGAATTAGCCGATTCAATATGTTGGGATGCGCATAAAATGCTGGGAATGCCTTTGATATGCAGTTTGTTTATTGTAAAGGACAAATCAATCTTAGGAAGAGTTTGTGCCCATGGCGAATCTGCCCATTATCTATTCCATTCAGATTCAGAGGAAGTAGATTTGGGACGCTACTCACTTCAATGCGGTCGCCGTAATGATGCCTTGAAATTATGGCTTGCTTGGCGAGAAAAAGGCGATGCTGGTTGGGCTAAGATAGTGGAGAATTATTTTTCCCTCGCTAATCATTTGGAACAAAGAGTAAACCAAGAAGCCAGTTTGACAATGATGTCATCGCGTCAGTGGACTAATGTTTGCTTCCGTTTTGACCCTCAACAAGAAAATGTAGACCTAAATGCATTAAATGCAGAGATTAGAGATAGAATAATGAAAGGCGGCAAATTCATGTTTTCAAGAGCAAACATTGGAGATGATGTGATTCTTCGATTAGTTATTTCAAACCCAAAGGTTACTGAGCAATCCCTTGATGCCTTGGCTGATGAAATAATAACAATTGGCTATGAAATCATCAATAACATCCCAGTATAGCGATAAATAAGTGAAATAGCCCATTGTTGAAGTTTAAGTGACAGATAATATTCGGTGATTATATGAGTGAAGGCAAACCAATACGCACAGCACTTTACAATGAACATGTTTCGCTTGAAGCAAACATTGTTGATTTTCATGGTTTTGAGTTACCAATTTGGTATTCAAATATCAAGGCTGAACACTTGGCCTGCAGGTCTGGTGCCGGATTATTTGACGTTTCACATATGGGCTCATTTAGATTCTCGGGGGACTCGGTTAAGCAATGGCTTGAGGGCATCGCAACGCAAAAAGTGACTTCAATCAATGCAACTCGCTGTGCCTATACTCACTTCTTGGATGACGATGGACATCTAATCGATGACATGATTTTTGCAGTTGTTAGTGAAAGAGAAATTTTAGGAGTTCCTAATGCATCTATGATTGGGGTAATGTGGGATTGGTTCTCTTCAAAATTGCCTGATGATGGATCTATCACATTGGAAAACTTGTCAGATGCCACTTCCATCATGGCACTGCAAGGTCCAAAAGCGAAGAATTTGTTAACTTCAATTCTGTCTGATGAAAACCATGTTGGAAGATTTAGATGGAAACAAATCGAGAGCAATCCATTGGATATTACTGGTTGGATACAAGGTACTGGATATACTGGTGAAGCAGGATATGAAATATTTGTCCCTAATGACCAAGCAGCAACTCTATGGAGAGCATTAATTGATGCAGGTGCCACACCGATTGGTCTTGGTGCTAGAGATACATTAAGGTTAGAAAAAGGATATCTATTGTCCGGAGTAGATTTCTGTTGGCCTCCTCTGCAAGAAGATGATTCAGATGGATTCCTCACAAGAGATTCATGGGAGACTAATGTTCCTTTTGGAGTCGATTTAGAACACGAATTTGTTGGTAAGCAAAGAGTAATTTCCCATTCAGAAAGTGATGAAAAACTGTGGGGCATAAAATATGTTGAAAGAGGCCCCCTGCCTCGTCCTGGAAAGGATGTCACAGACTTGAATGGCAACCTTATCGGCCGTTTGTCATCAGGAGCACCTGCTCCGAGTTTGGATAATGTGGGTGTTGGAATGGGCTATATCAGTGGCGTTTCTGAAGGTGATGAAGTACTGATTGTTGCTAGTGCAAGAAAGTCAGTAAAGGCAGTTATTGTTAGGCCGCCATTTATTTGACTTAGTCAATCAATGGCAGCACAGTAGAGAGAAACTTTTCCTTTTCTCTTTGTGAAGTGATTGTTAATTCAACTGTTTTATTTTTCAGTTCTAATAATGCATCACAAGCAGCTTGTGCATCATTCCATTCTACTGCTTTTCCAATTCCTTCCGTCTCTGCTATTTCACCCATTAAGCAACCTGAATTCACAACACTGGGAACTCCATTTGCTGCAGCATCAAACATTTTTACGGGCAATGCACCTTGCAATATGTTTCCTCTTTCGGGAGGATATATTGCAAACATTACATCTAACTGTTTTACCAGTTCCTGAAATTGATCAGGAGTAAATGCTCCACTCACATCGGCCTCTATTCCATCACTTTCTATTGCATTTAACATTAGTTCACGCACTTCATTTTCTCTTATTCCATCTCCAGCAATAATG
>JABIGP010000014.1 GCA_018650105.1 Methanobacteriota archaeon | reverse complement strand
TTTAACAAGATAAAAGCCAATGAAACAGTACTTGTTGATTTATTGCACATTCATCGCGGATATGTTGTTGATGCAACTAGAATGTTCGTAGCAGGCCGTCTAGATGAAAAATGGAATACCCGACTTGAAGATATTTTAGCGGTCAAAGATACTGTTGTAGATGTATTAGATTCAGGCGACACCTGTCAGCAAGCATGGAGACAAGGCCTTGCATTGGCAGATGAATTCGGCCACAAAGAACATCTGATGGGAATGAATCCAGACCAGAGTAAATTTCTTGGCCATTCAGTTGGATTACAATTAGATGAAACTCCAGTAGTTGCTGAAGGATTTGATAGACCACTACCGATAGGTGGGACTATGGCAATAGAACCAAAATTAGTATATTTGGATGGGAGTATTGGAAGTGAAGATACTTGGGTAAGAGATGAAGATGGAATGCGACCTCTTACCGCAGACGGGGCAATTCCATGGATTACGGAGTGGTAATAATGAGTCAATTAATAGATAATAATGAGTTTACAGATAAGCAACAAGATTGGGATGAAACAGATGTGGGCAAGCGCATTATCAAGAGAGTTACAAGCAATGGCACATATTTGAATGAACTAGTAGTGCAGGTTTTTTGTCAATTCTGTGGGGCAGAATTCATCGGCCCAAGTAGAGAAGCCGGCGGTTTTCTTGGAGGGCATGAATGTCTTCACGCTTGGGAAATAACTCAAGAAATGAATCGCGAAGACGGTCTTACAGAATGATTCATTGGAATGGGTCAATCTGAACGATTTGGTCAAGATCAATTCGCTTCAATCCTGATTCACGAGCATTATGTGCTGCTTTTGAAAGCATATTTCTCATCCAACCTAAAGACATTAACGTTTTCATTTGATTGATGGATTCAATGAATTGAACAGGGTTTCCACCAAGTTGAGCATGCTTTCTAATCTTCGTTTCTAAATCTTCAACGACCATGTAATATGTGTCTATTAATTCATCCAACGCTTCATTGGTAACTGGCATTTTTGCATGAGTTTTGGCCAATGACATCAAAGAAGAATGCGTGAGTATGCCACCGCCTTGAGAAATAGTGAACTCTTCTGTTTCGATTGGCGCTGCAACTACAACAGTCTCTGAATCGCTTTTGCCAATTCTTAACCCAGACATTGCAATCTCTAGATGGCGCGGTTTTATTGTTGCAACACGGTCTTTTTCTGCAGCAGCCTCTGCGTGTTTTATCAAAGTGGATATATGTGTTTCAACCTGTTCAATACCTGCTTGTACAGCTGCTGAACCGACCGATTCAATATTGCCCAATTGGTCTATCATCAATTCTCGTGTTCGATTATAGTTCAATCGTGTACGCTTAGGATCATCTAATGTTTTTCTCTCAGGGTCTTGGGCCAAAGTTTCGCTTTCCATCAATGGAACAATACGGGAGATTTCATCACATGAAAGTTCTACTAAAGTTTTCTTTACATCGCCGGATAAACGCATGTCGGTGAAATTACCTGCAACAGCGCCAATGTGCCCAGATGAGTATGGTTTGGCTGGCATATTGGACTGTCCGAATAGGTATGCCTTGAACAATGTGGTTGTAATCGTTGGTTTTCAACCTTGAAATACATTGGTTGAAGGGAAAAAACCCCTTTCAATTGTTAAAATATAGTTGGATTATTATATCTTTCAAGAAGAAGGGTTTTGATAAGAGCGACCCTTCGCCTTGACCTGTCGGGGGAGTTGTTATGGCAAAGAAGGACACATATCTTGCATTATTACGCCGTGGAATTGATAATACCACAGCGCAGACTTTAGCCGATTCTGGTTTAAAAATTGGCGATTTGAAAAAAATCGACAAGGATATGCTGGTAGATAATTACGGCCTCAAACCCGATATTGCCCAAGGTGTAATTGAAATCATCACCGCTGGACATACTTCACACGGTGCGGAAAGATATCTTTCAAAGGTTCTAGCACCGGAAAGAAAGCAAGAATCAAAGATTGAAGAAATCAAATTCAAGCGTGAAAGAAAGGACGTTCTTACTGAATTAGCGGAACAAAAGGAGCGGTTAAAACTCGCTAAAGTTGAAGCATTTAGAGGTCAAAAATTGGTGATGAATCGCCTTGGAAAAACAATTGAGTTAATCGTAAAGTTGGAAAATAACTTGTATGATGAGGACAAAAAGGACCAGAAAGTCAAAATCCGTGACCAATTGGAAACAAGAGGGTTAGAAGCAGCAAGAGACCATGAACTGCTTGAATTAGAAGGGACTCCTCAAGACATTGTTGACTTCCGTCGTAATCACGTACCTGGATTAATTTTTCACGCCTGCCCAGAATGTAAAGACGAAATGGACCCACGTCAGTCAAGAGACCCTGATAGAATGGAAGAATGGGCATTGATTTGCTGGGAATGCGAAACAAGTTTTGTTCCAGACTTAGCCGCAAATGTTGAAACTAAACTTTCCAATGGTTCAAGAATCGTAATTGATGAAGAAGCAGGGCCACGTCATCCGGTTCCTCCAAAGCCTGCAACTTTGGACTTTAGTACAGTTAACCAAATGATTCAACAAGATTTGAAAGACACAGGTGCATCTGCGGATGAAGTGTCTAAGGCTGTCGAAGAGAGCGACCTAGTCGGCGGATTAATGGAAATCAATGAGTGGATTGACAAGAAACTCGATGCTAAGGATTACATCCAAGCCCAAGAAGACCGCGAAGATTTCATTCTAAGAACCGGTGCTGGCGCAACCAAGTTCAACA
>JABIGP010000015.1 GCA_018650105.1 Methanobacteriota archaeon | reverse complement strand
TCCAGGTCCAAGCCGAGGCGGTCCATCCAAGTCCGGTGGCCCTCCAAAGAAATCCGGTGGCCCTCCAGGTCCATCTAAGTCCGGTGGCCCTCCAAAGAAATCGGGAGGCCCTCCAGGTCCATCCAAGTCCGGTGGCCCTCCAAAGAAATCTGGCGGTCCTCCAAAAGGCGGTCCGAAAGGCCCTAAGCGTGGCCCACCACGATGATATTGTGAATTAATTCACTGTAATTCGGCATTCAATTATTTTCATTCAGAAAATAATCAACGAAGACCAGCATCTTTCAGAGCTTGCAGAAGAACTGAACCAATTTCACTTGGATCATTTGCGCATGCAATTCCTGCTTGCTTGAATGCCTCAAACTTTTCTTCAGCAGTTCCCTTTCCACCAGAAATAATCGCTCCTGCATGTCCCATTCTCTTACCAGGAGGTGCTGTAGAACCAGCAACAAAGCCAACGATTGGTTTGCTAACATTTTCTGCTGCAAATGCCGCAGCTTCCTGTTCAGCATTACCGCCAATTTCGCCAATCATTACGATTGCAGCGGTTTGCGGGTCATTTTCAAATGCAGCAAGACATTCGATAAAACCAGTTCCATTTACAGGGTCTCCACCAATTCCAATGCAGGTTGATTGTCCTTCATCAATGCTCATTGTTTGGGCAACTGCTTCATAAGTTAATGTTCCAGATTTTGAAACGATTCCAATTCTTCCCTTTGCATGGATGTGGCCAGGCATGATTCCAATTTTCGCACCACCAGTTTCACCAGGGGTGATGATTCCTGGACAATTAGGTCCAATCAATCTAATTCCAGGGCGATTATTTACATATGCAACAGCCTTTACCATATCAAGAGTTGGAATGCCTTCAGTAATACAGATTACAACACCTTCTCCCTTGACAGAATCAAAGGCTTCCGCAGCCTCCATTATCGCTTCAGCAGCAAATGGCGGCGGTACGTAAATCACTGTGGCATCAGCATCAGTTGCAGCAATAGCCTCGGTCATTGAATCCCAAACAGGGTAATCTTTTCCTTCAAGTTCGACAGTTTGACCACCTTTTCCAGGAGTACATCCGCCAACAATTTGTGTCCCATATTCAACCATCTTACCAGCATGGAACATACCTTGCTTTCCTGTAATTCCTTGAACTAGTACCTTTGCATCTTCTTCAATCCATATTGCCATTATTCATCACCTCCGATTAACGATACAATCTTCTGAGCACCTTCTGCAAGGTCATTAGCAGGATGAATATTCAAATCAGACGCTGCTAAAATTTCCTTGCCTTGCTCTACATTTGTACCTGCGAGACGGACAACTAGAGGAACATCTAGTGACAATGCTTCAGTAGCCGCTATCACACCGCGAGCAATAATGTCGCAGCGCATGATTCCTCCAAAGATATTGACCAATATCCCTTTGACATTAGGGTCTTCCATAATCATTGAGAAAGCAGTTTTCACCTGTTCTTCATCAGCACCGCCACCCACATCAAGGAAGTTTGCAGGTTCTCCACCATACAATTTGATTACATCCATTGTAGCCATTGCTAATCCAGCACCATTCACTAGGCAACCGATGTTACCATCTAGTTTTACATAAGATAATCCGGTTTCCTTAGCACGGGTTTCAACATCTTCTTCTTCAGATAAATCACGCAACTGAGCCCAATTCTTATGTCTAAATTCTGCATTTTCATCAAAAGAAATCTTTGCATCAAGTGCAACTATTTCATCATCTGAGTTTCTAACCAATGGGTTGATTTCAACCATTGCACAATCTTGACTGACAAACATTTCATACATTGAACTCAATGCTTTTGAAAATGACCTAAGTGCCATTTTAGACAATCCAAGTGACAGGCCCAAGTCTCTCTTTTGAAATCCTAGTAAACCTGCATTGACATCTACAACGACTTTGTGTATCTTATCAGGTGTGTGTTCAGCGACATGTTCAATGTCCATTCCACCTTCAGTTGAAGCCATAATAAGTACAGATTTGTTATCTCTGTCAACGAGTAAGGCAAGATAATATTCGTGAGCAATATCGCATCCGGATTCAACATATAGGTTGTTGACAACCTTGCCTTCATCACCAGTTTGAATTGTCACCAGAATATTGCCCAAAATATTTGTTGCATATGTTTCTACCTCTTCCCTAGAAAAAGCGATCTTTACACCGCCTTGCATTACTTCTTCACGTGTTTGAGGATGATACATAGTGCCCTTTCCTCTTCCACCAGCGTGAATTTGAGATTTTACTGCCACAACTTTGGAGTTGAGACTGTCGTATGCTTTCAGGGCCTGTTCTACTGAAGTGCAATGCACCCCTTCCAATACAGGTACTCCAAACTCTCTCAGCATTGTTTTGCCTTGGTACTCGTGGATATTCATGACTCTCTCCAAGCAATGCCAAATGAAGGCCGTCTTTGAAGACTTTGCTTGAACAGTGACAATTTACCAAAGCGTGAATGGGGATTATTGATAGCCTAATGCGTAAGGGCAATGTTATGCAGGTAGTTGTTTTAGCCGGAGGAGTAGGCTCAAGATTACGGCCTTGGACCAATCAGATTCCTAAACCACTATTGCCAATGTTGGATAAAACATTACTCGAAAGAGTTGT
>JABIGP010000031.1 GCA_018650105.1 Methanobacteriota archaeon | reverse complement strand
CCAGTCAATCTGGACACAAACTTTCATTCGCAGCAGATTTAGCTGCATTAGAAAAAAATGCTCCAAAGAGAGGTGATGCCTGATGGGCGGATATGGTGATGTAAAACTACTAAGAGACGATGGCCTTCGATTAGACGGTCGAAAAATTGATGAAATGCGACCGATGGAAATTGAGGCAGGATATCTTCCTGCTGCTGATGGTTCAGCATGGGTAAAGCACGGCTTGAATGTTGCAGTTGCAGCAGTATATGGTCCAATGGAAGCACACCCGCGTAAGATTCAGCGCCAAGACCGTTGTGTTATTGACGTACGCTACAACATGGCACCCTTCTCAACTTCAGATCGTATTCGTCCAGGATATAATCGCCGAAGTAGAGAAATTTCCAAGGTGACAGCAGAAGCACTAGAATCTGTAGTTATTTGTGAAAGATACCCAAGAAGCAAGATTCGTGTAGAGATTGAAATTCTATCAGCAGAAGCAGGAACTCGTTGTGCAGGTATTACTGCCGCAGCAGTTGCTTTGGCAGATGCTGGGATTCCAATGCGTGACCTTTTGGTTGGTGTTGCAAGTGGCAAGGTAGAGGACATAGTAGTTCTTGACTTGGACAAAGCAGAAGACAATTATGGTCAAGCAGATTTACCTGTTGGAATTTTGCCTAATACTGGTGAAATCGCATTCTTGCAGATGGATGGAGACCTATCTCCTGACGAATTTAATCTTGCAATGGAGTATAATTTCAAAGCAGCGGCAGAGATTCATGATATTATGGTCGATGCTCTAAAGCGCAGATATGAAGGGGGTGAGAACTGATGGTAGCTTTGGTTCCAACTCTACTTCGCCAAGAACTAGCACGTCTAGCAGAAAACGATGCTCGCCTTGATGGGCGTGGTCGCTGGGAAGCACGTGACATTACTCTAGAAACCGATTGTTTGTACAATGGTGAGGGTTCTGCAAAGGTCGTTTGGGGAGATACAATCGTCTATGCTGGTGTTAAATTCGAAATGAGGACTCCTTGGCCTGATAGACCAAATCAAGGATCTCTAATGTGCGGTGCTGAACTTCGTCCAATTGCTGGAAGAAAGTATGAGCCTGGCCCACCATCTCCAGAATCTATTGAATTAGGTCGCGTTGTTGACCGAGGAATTCGTGAATCTGGATGTATCGACATGGAAAGTCTGTGTATTGTTCCTGGCGAGAAAGTATGGGGTGTTATGATAGACATCCACGTATTATCAGACCAAGGAAATATTTTCGATGCTTGTGCTCTTGCAGCAATCGCTGCATTGAGGACTGCAACCGTACCTGCAGAACGATTTGATGTTGGTGAAGATTATACTTTGAAAGTAAACGGTACACCAATTATGGCATCCTTTACTCGTGTTGGTGGACGCTATGTTTTCGACCCTACTGAAGAAGAAGAACTTGGAGGAGATGAGCGTATTCACATCACTCTAGGAGATGAAGGCCACCTTCACTCTTTACAGAAGGGGCTAAAAGGGGTATTCACTCCGGACGAATTTGCAGAGATATTCGATGTCGCACAGTCTCGCTGTGTTGAACTTCGTAAACTCGTCGCAAACCAGGAGGGGAACTGATTGGCAAAGAGAACACAAAAAGCAGGCGCAACAGCAAGATTCGGTGCACGATATGGTGTTTCCGTTCGTCGAAATGCAGGTTCTGCATTAGCAAAGAAGAATGCAAAGTATACTTGTCCTGTTTGTCAATACCGAAAGGTTGGCCGTAAGTCCGTAGGAATTTGGGCTTGTTCAAAGTGTAACCATACATTCGCAGGCGGAGCTTGGGAACCATTTACTCGTGCATCTGATGCAAACAGTCGTATCCTTCGACGCTCAGTTGAAGGCGCAACTACTGCTGATATGGCTTATATCGCACAACAAGCGGCTCTTGATTACGAGCGTCGTCTTGCTGCTGGCGAACTTGAAGAAGAGGAGTGATCTCTACCCTTCGGGGAAAGGCAGGTGGATTTATGGCACCGGCTTGGAAATTAACACTAACTGTAGAGTCGCGTAGTTTGCAAGAAACTCAAGCCTTAGCCGATTGCCTAGCAACCGATGAGCAAACCACATTCTCTGAAGACGGTTTAAAATTCTCATTTGAGTTAAACAATCTAGTGGCAAAAGACCTAAGAGCGATGTGGAATACTAGAATAAGAGGACTAATCGCAGTTGATAATGTTCTAAAAGTGATTAACGAGCATTCATCAACCCCAAGCATCTGAGACAATTTGGTGAGAGCAATGGAGACAATGGAACAACTTCAGATAGTCGTCAATAATATGCAGGCTGCTCGTAGCCAAGTTGCTTCATTAAAATCACAGGTTAACGAATTGGAGATGACGATAATTGCCATCACAGAACAACCGAGTGAACTGGCCCTACACAAGCAACTGAGTGGTGTTTTAATCGAAGTTGCTGATAGGGAAACATTAGTCGGTGAATTGAAAACAACCTTAGAGAATCTAAAGGAACATCTTGTTAAATTTTCAGAAAGAGAAAAACAATTGGTTGACACTTATCAAGAACTTAAGAAGGTCCTAGAGGGAGAATTGTGAGCCTAGAAAATCAATCTAAAGTAGAACAATTAGTTGCACTACATGAATGGTTGAATGATGCTTGCTCACGTGGCGCCGTACCTGTATTAACAGGAAAAAACGGTGACATGGATACTATTGGTTCCGCTATTGCACTTTCTTCAATCAATTCAAGCATGATGGCTGGAGGATTACATTTAGGACGAGTTGCCAAAAAGGTAGTAACGAAATTGCAAGCACCATTTCGAAAAATGTCTGCACAAAACCCTGCTTGGCCTGTTAGTCTTGGTGGAATTGTCGTAGTTGATGCTGCCTCACCTGGACAAGTGGGGATTGAATTACCAGAAGGTGTTCCATTGTGTATTTTAGACCACCATGCAACAACTGATTGGCAATTGAATGAAGGAGATATCAATCTCCAATGGAATGTTAGGGCTACTACGCAAATTGTTAGTGATTACCTACACAAGTTCCATCCTTCTGCACTTTCAACCCCTGTAAGAAAAATGCTTCTCGCAGGATTAATCACCGATACTGGAAGATTCAAGCATGCTGATTTAGGAGCATTCCAAACATCGGTTGACCTACTTAGCGACCAAGCAATTGATTATGCAGCATTTTTACAATTTGTTGAAACAGAAATTACAACTCCGAGCGAAAGAGGTTCTCTAATTCGTGGATTATCTCGCTGCAATAGTATTGAAGCAGGACCTTGGAACTTAGTTCACACCAATTCTGGTACACTCGAAGGAAGATTGGCAAGTTTAATTTTAGGAACTGGTGCTGAGGTATCTTTGGTTTCTAGATTCCGTGATGGAGAAACACGCCTTACGGCAAGAGCGCCTAGATCTAGCACAGAACTTGGTGTTCACTTAGGTGATATCATGCAAAAAGTTGCAGAACAAATTGGCGGCGAAGGCGGAGGACATGATGGAGCCGCTGGCTGGAGTGGCAAATCAGATATGGTTCGTGCTCAAAGTGCATTTATTTCCCACCTAACTCAAACAAAGCGTAAGGAGAATTGAATATGAGCGAAATAAATATTACTCAAGCACCTGGAAATTATATCTCAAAATGGAGAGAACAAGGTCCTGTAGACCTTGAAACTGCTACAATTTGGCGAGATGAAATGGGTTTTGTAAATTGGTTGAACATTGCCGAAGCAGCATTATTCCTTGATGCCGCTGAATTATTGGAACTAATTACTCCACAACTCTCTCCAGCACAAGAAGCAACCTTTTCATTGGTTAGAAGACGAATGTTAGGAGATACACACTTGCTAAACTCAATCGAAGATGCGTTAATAATTTGTCAGGACCCTGAAACCCGTGATTTGGTATTGGAAGGCCGCCTGAGGATGGAAAAAGGATTGATTTGTTTCGAAATGGGCGACATGGAAACTGCGCAAGATGATTTGAATTGGGCGGAAATTAGACTCAAGAGTGTCGCAAAAGCTGGACGAGAACATGATTTATCTCTCCTCAATAAAGCAGCATTTCACATGGCACTTGGCCAGCAATTAATGGCATTGCAAGTGTATGGAGATATCTCAAGACATGAAGGACATGCGCATGAAACAATTGCTCTTTCCCGAATTGGTGCAAGCAGAATAAAGGCCTCTTTGGGCCAAATGTTCGATGCTGCTCGGCATGCTTGGAATGCACACGAACATGCAATAATAGCAAAACAAACTGGTATGGCACTTGAAGCTGGTTCACTGTTTCTTGAATTGTCCCTTGCTAACCAAAAAATGGATGCTGAAAGAATGGCAGTTCAAGTTGACAATTCTAAACCAAGAGATTTGGATGAGGATGAACCTGTATTGGAAGTAAATCCAGTAGATGTCGCCGGAGTATTCAACTGGTGTGTCAGCCAACTACCTAAGGAGACACTTGGAGAAGACAGGCCAGATATTCGTGCATTAATTTCCATTGCTGCAAAACTTGAATGTATTGAAGATGTTGAATTATTTAGTAAATTATTGGACGAGCCAGAATCGGTGGATGACCCGATGTTAGCGGCTATTTGTCAAGCGATTTGTAAGGATGAAGACAAAATCACCAAATGGGCATCAAGGCTTGCACAGTTGACCTTAATGGCTGAATGAACAATAATAATTCTATAGAGAACTCGCCCAAAGCGATAATTCTTCAAATTCTTCAATAGTCCACTGCTTAATTGGCGGAGTGTTTTTCCACCATTT
>JABIGP010000016.1 GCA_018650105.1 Methanobacteriota archaeon | reverse complement strand
TTACAGCGATTTCTTCTGCTAGAAGTCAACTTGAAAACATAGGTTTCCCAATACTGGGATTGGTTATCGGAATCGCTCAATTCTTATTGTGAACACAGGTTCAAAGTTCTCTTGTAAATGCTTGAATGCCTGTAATGTATCTCCCTAATATGAGATTATGAATATCATGAGTACCTTCGTAAGTCTTTACTGACTCAAGGTTAGCCATGTGCCTCATGATAGGATATTCATCAAGAATTCCATTTGCTCCATGCATATCACGAGCCATTCTAGCTATCTCCAATGCAATGTCTACATTATTCATTTTAGCCAATGAGATTTGTTCTGGAATCCAAGTTCCATCATCCTTCTTCTTACCAAGATGGTATGCCAGCAACTGTCCCTTTGTGATTTCTCTTAACATCCAAGCCAACTTGTTCTGTACCAATTGATAAGATGCAATTGGGTGGTCAAATTGAATACGAGATAGAGTGTAAGTTTTTGCTGAATGGAAACAAGCCATTGCAGCACCTAAGGCGCCCCATGAGATTCCAAACCGAGCGTTGTTTAAGCAAGAAAATGGCCCTCTAAGTCCCTTTACTCCAGGTAATATTCGATCTTTTGGAATCTTACAATCTTGGAAAACTAATTCACTTGTTACACTTGCACGCAAAGAATACTTTCCTTTCATTTCTGGAGCACTAAATCCTTCATCATCTTTCTCAACAATGAATCCGCGTATTACTCCATCCAACTTTGCCCAAACAACTGCAACTTGTGCCAGAGTACCGTTGGTAATCCACATCTTTGCTCCATTAAGCAAATAATGGTCACCCTTATCTTCTGCCTTTGTAATCATATCGCCAGGGTTTGAACCATAATCTGGCTCTGTCAATCCAAAGCAACCAATCCATTCACCACTTGCCATTTTTGGCAAATAGTAATTTTTCTGTTCCTCTGAACCAAAATCCCAAATTGGATACATTGCCAATGAACCTTGAACTGAAGCAAAAGAACGTAATCCTGAATCTCCTCTCTCAAGTTCTTGACAGATTAGACCATAGGCAACATAGGAGAGTCCTGGACACTCATATCCCTTTAGTGGAGCACCTAATACCCCCATTTCACCAAGGGCCACTCGCCACTCATCAGGAAAGACTCCATCTGCACATGCTTGCTCAATATTTGGCAAGACTTCTTCGTCAACCCAATCTCTAACCATGTCGCGAATCATTATCTCTTCTTCGCTCAATAGGCTCTCAATATTGTAAAAGTCAAGTCCTTCAAATGGCTCCATAGCAATCACTCCTATTGATAACGAATAACAACCGCTTCTTCAACATACCCCTTACAATGGAAGAAAATGAAAAACATCATTTCTTATTATTCTCTTGAGCCAGTCGTTTCTTTTTCCAAATACGATCTCTACGCTCTTGGTATTTTCTCTGTAAAAATGGACTATTCATGAAAATTAATCCAATGATAACTCCAGGTACTGAAATCGCAACTGCACCCAATATCAACATGGTCATTATACTGTTATCAACTTCAACTAATACCGGCCCAAAACTAATGATATTGCCATAATCTGTAATAATGAATCCATTCCGAGAGGATGTTTCCCAAGTGAACTTTATTGCTCTTCCAGCAACCACTGCATCCCATTCTTCAGCATCAGAATAATTTAGTTGAGAATATGCTTCACTGCTAATTGGTTGCTGTTTGACAATTCCAAATGGAGCAAGATGCATCAATGTCGTAGAGTCACTTCCTCTTGAGACACCAGTAACATCTCCTTCCAGAGTGGTTAGAATCATTGTTTGTTTTACTGATGAAAGTGATGCGTCTTCAAAATTTAACTGGATTGCTTTTGTTCTTAGCCCAGTTGCAAATGCCACACATTCGTTTAATGTTGGGTCAGCACAATCAACCGCCATCCATGTTTCCGAATTTGTATTACTCAACCAAGTTACTTTGTGGTCTTTACCAATGACTGCAATTCCATCGTTTAATGTCACAACAATACAAACATTATTGGTTCGATGACAAGAAATATCACTTACTGGTGAAGTTTTATCGTTACTATCTAATTTCTCAAAACCTGAGCCTTCTGAGAATTTCCATATGCTTCCATCAACCGCACCAAAATAAGCATAATCGCCTGAAGTTCTCCAAGCAACTGAAGTCATATCCAAGCCATTTACTACATTTGAACCATTTACATTGCTAATACTGTGATCATATGTATCATATCTTAACGCCATTCCATTATCGCCGGTAATCAGCGCAGTACTTCCTCTCGGGTGCCATTCAACATCTTGGAAATCTCTTGATGCCCCGGCATTCAGTTCAATGTCTAGGCTTCTATCCATCGGATTGGTTGCTGAAATTCGATGTACATAGCCATCTTTTCCAACAAGTATCAATATCTCCCCATCCGGTGAAATTGCGGCAGTATTTATTCCGACATCAAAATCATCTAGTGATGATGAATGATTTATCTGAATCACTGAACTTGGCGCTGCAATGGCCACAGGCATCAACAAAATCACAAGGATAATTGCACTGGTAATTCGCCCACGCATGCACTTGCCAATAGTCAATCAATGAAAACTCCATCGTATCAACATTTTACTGAAATGCTTCCAATTTTCAAAGAGAATGATGGAGAGCCTTATGTCAAATGGGCATCTGCCATTGACATATGGAACGATTTGCTCTAAAGCGTGGACTACTAAAGAAAATGGGCGGAAGCGCTGGACTGGCTAAGATTGCTGCTGGCTACTTTGAAAATGTTAATGCTGATGCAGATGGAAAATTCACAGGTTCATTTGGAATCTTGCTGAATGTAACTGGATACTTTGATGAAGATGGTAAATTAGCTGTTGATGTTTCTCAAATGAAGGGACAAGACCTTGGAGATTTACTAGATTCAGATGGTGGAAGAGAAATTGCCATGGAATCACGTAAGCGTTGGTCTTCCTTCCTCGATGAAGTAACAGGATATAATGCAAAGCAAAGAAGTGACAAAGCAAAGGAAAATGCAAAGAAATTTTCAAAGGCTAAGGGTGCAATCAAAATTGCTCAAAAAACTATGCAGATGTCAAAGACTTTGACTCCTGAGAAAGAGGCTACTGTCAACTCAATGATCGCTGAAATTCAACAATTGATAGATGATGGAACACCTCCAAGTGAAGGTAAAGTAAAGAAATTAAAT
The DNA here is from genome assembly GCA_018650105.1 of Methanobacteriota archaeon. Taxonomy (GTDB): domain Archaea; phylum Thermoplasmatota; class Poseidoniia; order Poseidoniales; family Poseidoniaceae; genus MGIIa-L1. Next base: position 52 of record JABIGP010000016.1, on the reverse strand, counting down.
GACATGTTCTAATCAGAATATATTCTATAGAATAATTAACATAAAGGAGGTG
>JABIGP010000230.1 GCA_018650105.1 Methanobacteriota archaeon | reverse complement strand
ATCATCTTCAGCGTGGGCATCATGCCCGCCAACCAAATCTTCAATTTCCATAATCGCTTGAGTTTCATTAATATCCCCATGTTCTACTTCCAACATGACTAATGCAATAGAACCAGCAATCTTGTCATCATCCTCGTGGGAATCATGCTCTTCTCCCGATGCTAATCCATAACCTTCAGGTATAACAACTAACAATGCAGATGCAATAATAATTCCAGCAGCGATTCCTGTGAGCATCTTGAGCCTATTTGGGTTATCTTTTATTTTTGAGAAAAGGGGTATCAGTCCGCATATTAGAGCAATGGCTAATGTGAGCAAGGCATAGGTAATCGGTGCATCTGTCATATTCGTGGCTTAATTAATAGATATATAGATATTATTATTAATTATTTGATATTAGCCGAATCATGAGTCGCGTACTTTCGTTCAGCACAGACAAAGAATTTGCTAATCTACTAGATCATTATATTGGACAATCGGGGTATAAAAATCGAAGTTTATTCCTACGCGATGCAAGTATACATTTCGCAGAATCTCTGCAACGAGGTGAATTAATATCGATTGATGACGAAGTAATTGTTGAGGGTACTGTCGTAATTTATTATCAACATGGAGTTGAGAATAAGCTAATGGATCTTCGCCATTCGCATGAAATTGAGGTTTTTTCGTATCATCATAACTGTTTGACGGCAAGTCATACCTGTGTTGATACAATGCAAGTAAAAGGAAAAGCGTCATCATTCAAACATATGCTAGATTTTCTAAATAATACAAGAGATGTTGACAAAGTAAATTTCATCGCTGCCCCAGTAAGAGAAAATGGATGCTGTTAATCAGATTACAACTTCACAATATTGTGATTTGCAATGGCCCCTGATTATGAGAATTAATAATCGTAGAACCCTTGACCAGTTTTGCGACCTAATTTACCTTCTTCTACCATTTGAATAAGTAGTGTATCTGGTGCGTATTTGTCATCACCCATACCTTCGTGTGGAACATTCATTATGTGGAGCAGTGGGTCTTTTAATACATTACTCTCTGAGTAATTTAATCGATTGAAATGGTTCAAGGAAACACTAAGTTCTATGCTCAAAGATTCTTCCATTTACCCAAAATAGGATTGATTTTAGGATATCACTCATCTCATGGCCAAGGCCTTGACAATGGTTTAAGGTCATAGATGGCATCGTATATTTCTTGATTGATAAGGTCCACTTCGGCATGACCGAGTTGAAGTTCTAACTTGTGGATAAGTTTCTTGCAACGTGAAGAATTCTTACCCGACATTGAAAATACTGCCAATAGAAATCGATTTGCTCTTCGCTGTTGCACATCATTCGGTTGTGAATCCACTTGTGTGTATTCTCCAAGTAATTCCATCACCCGGATTTGATTGGGATGGATAAATCTGGCAGTGGTTATCTGTTCAGCCATACCCTGATGCAGTGCAGTTCGTAATCCGTCATCCATTGCCTCAAAACCTTCTGGAAATGCATGTTCAACAAGTTTCGGTGTAAGTTCGTGACCAACCAAACGTGAACGCATATCCTTCATCATTGAATTCATTCCGAACATATTGAGTGCAACAAAAACTGGCAGAGAGATCAATTCAACATAAGCACGTAATGCCACGCGTCCAAGCAGTCGCACAGTAATTCGTCGCAAAATCATCTTGAAAACGGTAGCACTGGCTACAAATCGTAATTTTTTCATGACTTTCCTTATCAGAAGTCCAACTTTACCAATTTTAGCCAACGGATCTATTCCAAACATTATTCCGCGAAATCCAGGAGCGCCCAACGCCGCATGGACAAGCCAATGCGGAATAGAATTTTCCAAATCAACCTGTTCAAGTTCTTCTTGCGGAATATTGAGTATTATTGCCATACGTGCTGCAGTACTCAAGGAATCGCGATAAATAAACACTAATTCAAGAGCTGTTGTCATACTGCTTACCAGTGTAATGATAAGCAGAAAGCCCCAGCCATCCAAACCTTCTGCTCCTTCCCAATCTTTGAGAAAAAGGGCTGTTGCAACGACAGTGAGACCTGAAATCAAACCGGAAAATCCTGCGCGAACTACGGCAAGTCGGCCCAAAAGGTCTAGACGTGAGTCTGCTTCTTTTCTATCTGCAATCGGTTGTTCAGATGAAGTGCCAACGGTTGAAAGAAAACGTCCAATGGCCCAAAATTGCAACGTATCTTTGAGCCCCAAACTCTGCACCTTCAATATGAATAGAATCCTTGGCCAGTTTTGCGACCTAATTTACCTTCTTCAACCATTTGAACAAGAAGTGGAGCAGGTGCGTATTTGTCATCACCCATACCTTCGTGTAAGACATTCATAATATGGAGCAGAGTATCCAATCCAATAAGGTCAGAAAGTGCTAATGGACCAATAGGATGATTCATTCCGAGTTTCATAATCCCATCAATTGCTTCTGGTTGGGCAACTCCTTCTTGAAGAGTAAGTATTGCTTCATTGAGCATAGGACAAAGAATTCGGTTTGATACAAATCCTGGAGAATCGTTGCATGAAAGAGCGATTTTACCCATTTTTTCTGATGCTTGAATAACTGCAGTGTTAGTTTCTTCACTAGTATCTTTGCCATTGATTATTTCAACCAATTTCATAATCGGTACAGGGTTCATGAAGTGCATTCCTATTACTTTGTCAGCACGGTTTGTTGCTTCTGCAATAGTTGTGATTGAAATTGAAGATGTGTTGGATGCTAGAATACAATCTGCTTTACAAATCTGGTCTAATTCCTCGAATATCTCAACCTTTAGGGAGAGAATTTCCGGTACTGCCTCAATTACCAAATCACTATCTGCACAAACAGATCTATCAATTCCTGAAGAGATTCTAGCTCTTGCAGCATCAGCATCTTGCTGAGTCATTCTTTCTTTTGAAACTAATTTTGCTAATGACTTTTCAATACTTGAAATGCCTCTGTCAACGTATTCTTGTTTGATATCAAGCATTGTTACGTCAAAACCGGCACATGCAGCAACTTGTGTTATTCCATTACCCATTTGCCCTGCGCCAAGAACTGCAATCTTTTGGATGCTCATGCCTTGAGCCAATGGTCATTGATTCTTCAATGCTCGCAAAGTAAATATTGCGAACATAATGTCAATCTATCGTATTAGAGGTAGCCCGACTCGGAGGCCTTGACCAAGCGATGGCAATCATTAGTGGTCAAGGTTTCAAGGGCTACCGCTGTAAGAAATAGGAATTAGAGGTAGCCCGACTCGGAGGTATTTGTTCTGGAAGATAAAAAGCAATTAGAAGCCGATGAAGGACAATACTCCAAGGGCTACCGCTGTAAGAAATAGGAATTAGAGGTAGCCCGACTCGGATTTGAACCGAGGTCGCCGGGACCAAAACCCGACATGATGGACCCCTACACTATCGGGCTATGATTCGGCGGGTTAGTCTATACCTTTTGTTCTTGTCGGCTATTTGGCTT
>JABIGP010000165.1 GCA_018650105.1 Methanobacteriota archaeon | reverse complement strand
TACTTCCATTTTGTCGCACTTTGGACACATGTAGGAATCTTTTGTTAGAACTCCTTGCATTTTGTCAGAGTCCTTTACAACTTCGTATTTACGGCCCTTAGCAGCAGTACTTGACTTGGCTTGAGAGAGGTCAACATCCTTTCCGTCAACGCCTTTGATAACGACATTAGCAGGGCCGTTGTATCCGCATTTGTAGTTGGTACAAGCAATATCCCCTTTCGGGTTTGGGAATGCGAGTGTACCACATTGTGGGCAAAACATACACCAACCCCAAACTAAACCATATTTCAATGTATGTTATTGACGGCTTTATTTTTATACTACTTTTAAATATATTTTTTGCGCAAGCAATGCATTTTTTCAATGACAAGGGTCAAGGTTGAGTGGTGGTTGGGATGAGTCATGTGGCTGTGGTATGATTGGAGGGCTGCGGCTGTTGCTGATGCTAATGGCAACATCGTAGATGAGGAAATTTGGGATGGACATTATCCTGAGCATGCTATCATCGAGAGATTACAAATCATTGCAAAAGGTGGAATGATTAGTGAAGCAAAAATACTCGCCGAAAGGTTTCCAGAAGCGACAGTATTGGTACATGGAGATCAACAATTACCAGATGCAGATTGGCCACTCCCAGATGACGAAGCGCAGTCAGCAGCAGACGCTGCAGCGATTTCAATGTCAAAACTTGGCGTTGCAATGGCTGCTGGAGACCCAGACAAGCGTCTGGAATATCTGGTCAGAGCAAGTGATGAATTACGAGCATCTCACCTAACCATGGAAGCGAGATTGGTTGAGTGGGTTGTACTATTCCTTCCAGAAGCAAGATTTGGTGGCGATAGGTCGGCACTTGGAAAAACAGTTTCTGAATCAGATGACTTGCAAATGCTTGCAAAGAAATTAGATGTTGAATTACCGCCAGTAGGTCCTTCTAAGAGTGAATGGAAAGCATTACGAGAATTCGGTGAAGGAGTTTCAACCTTTAGAGGTCGCTTAGACCGTTTAGAGAATGCAGTTCGTACTTTAGCAACCGAACATCTTCCATCTAATTCTATGCTTATCGGCCCTCTATTAGCTGCAAGGCTATGTGTTGAAGCACATGGAAGAATGAGACTTGCACGCTTACCAAGTGGAACTGTACAAGTGTTAGGTGCGGAGAAAGCATTCTTCAACCATCTAAAGACAGGCGCTCCACCACCTAAGCATGGACATATTTTCATGCATCCATGGATATCACGTTCACCTAAATGGATTAGAGGAAAAATATCGCGCACCCTTGCCTCCAAAATTAGTATTGCAGCAAAAATAGACGCATTTGAAGGGACTCCTTGGACTGAAGAAGATGTTGAATTAGTTGAAAACCGAATTGAAGAGATCCGAACTAATTTCCCAACTCCGCAATCCCGCTCCCAGCAGAGATGAGGTGGTATTTTGTCGAGAAATAACAGAGGCCGTAGAGAGGATTTGTCTTGGGCAGTTCGTAAAGACGGACGAGCCTTATGGACGATTAATGCCAATCCAAGGTCTTCAGTTTATGGCGAATCATTGCGCAAGTTTTCGGGCACAGAATATCGTCGTTGGGACCCTAGTCGTTCTAAATTAGGCGCAGCGATGATTAGGACAAAAAGGGACCCAGCATTATTGCTGCCTTTTGAAGGAGATACGATTCTGTATTTGGGCGCAGGCCATGGCACTTCTGTTAGCCATTTGCATGACCACTTATGTGGGCAAGATAACCACCAAGGTGGAAGATTGGTATGCGTAGATTTGGCAACACGCTGCTTACGAGATTTGACACACCTTGCAAAATATCGCCCTGGTTTAATTCCTGTTTTGGGAGATGCCAGAAAATTCGAAGCATGGGGTGTGTTAATTCCAAGAAAAGTAAAATGGTTATTCCAAGATGTTAGCCAAGCAGGGCAAGTTGAAATTTTCATTAAGGCTGCAAATCGCTTTTTGGCTGATGGTGGAGTTGGATTACTCAGTCTGAAAGCAGCGAGTGAAAGATGGACTGGAGATGAAGAAGCACAAGTTTTTGCAAATGTTGAAATCGCTTTAGAGAAAGCCGGATTAGTTGTTGAAGAAGGTATAGACTTGGCCGGTTTTGAAGATAATCACATGCTATTTGCAGTAAGAAAGCCAAGAAATATTTGAGTTCATAGTGGAGGACTAAGTTTGCCAGAATTGCCAGAGGTTGAAACCACTCGCAAAGGTTTAGCAACAGCCTTTGTCGGCAAGAAAATCACAGGATTGATTGTTCGCAGAGAGGGTTTAAGATACCCTTTCCCGCAAGACTTTGATTCAATTATTGGTTGTGAAGTAGTTTCCATTAGGAGGCGAGCAAAGTACTTGTTAATCGATTTAGATAATAATAGAGTTCTACTCTCTCATTTGGGAATGAGTGGACGTTATTCTTTGATCAATCCTCAAGATGTTGCCAGTTTTGCAGATGAGAAAGTAGAATCAGGAACATATACATCGGGAAAATATTCAGATGTGGAATCCAGTAAATATGGTCAAAGAACCGGTTTTTCAGGAAAGCATGACCATTTTGAATTGCAATTTGATGATGGAAGTGTTGCTGTATATACTGACCCGAGAAGATTTGGAATCGTAAAATTATTCAACAGTGAGGAAGAAGAAATTCAACCACTTCTTGAAATTCTGGGGCCAGAACCGTTTGAAGATTGGAATGCAAAATTATTAGCTGACAAATTTTCCAACAAAAAAACAAATGTCAAAGTTGCAATTCTTGACCAAAGAGTAGTCGTGGGTGTCGGAAATATCTACGCATGTGAGGCATTATTCTCTTCCAAAATAAATCCGACAACTCGTTCCTGTGACTTGGTAAACAAAAATGGTCAACCATCAAAGAAATTGATACACTTTGTTGATGAGATAAAATCAGTATTGGAAAGAGCGATAGCAGCAGGTGGCTCAACACTGAATGATTTCGCAGCAGTTGACGGAACACTTGGATATTTTCCACACCAATTCAATGTTTATGGTAGAGAAGGACAGCCATGTAAAGCAGAAAATTGTGACAGATTAATCGAACGAATTCAGCAAGGCGGAAGGTCAACATTCCTTTGTCCTAAATGTCAATCATGATTACATTGAAAATAGTACTGCGCCGGCAAAAGACCACAATACTAACGCAGTTATTCGATTAACAATCAGTCCATTATTTCTTAATTTATCCAGAGCAGGGGTTCCTGTTAGTGCTAATGCAACGAAAAGATACCATATGGTATCAATAAGCATACCAAGAACTCCAACAGACACTTTTGTTTCAAAAGACATTCCAGGTTTCAAGACCTGTGCTAGAACGGCTACCAAAAATAATGCGATTTTTGGATTGAAAAATGCAATGGAGAATCCTTCAATAAATCCCTGTTTTTGTTGTTGAATTGATTGTGAAATATCTATTTCATCGACTTTTTCATTGACGATTGCATGCCACATTTTCCAGCCATAAAATAACAGTAGAACGATTCCAATATACTGCAATATTTGGAAAATTTGTGGGTTATTATCAAGCAATATCACCAAACCAAATACGGCAGAAATAGCGTAAATTCCGAAACCGATTCCATGTCCAACTGCACAGGCTACGCCCTGTTTTCTTCCACCGAGCATTGTGTTTCTCAATACGACGATTAAACTTGGACCAGGTGAGATTGCACCTAAGAAAAACACAGTTCCAGCAGCGAGTAAAGCCTCCCATGCAATGTCCATCATGTAGCGGTGTGGCCTGCTATACATCTTTATTGCGCAGATTTTAGGTTGCAATTGCCGGTAATATGTTGATATAGTTGAGGCGAATAGTTACAATCATGGCCACAAATAATCTACAGGTTGCAGCAAAGAATCCTCAATTTGAAACGACAGATAGTTTAGAAGTAAAACAAAGAATCCGTTCAATTTTTAAATTTGGCCAACAGTATGACATTTATTTGCCAGGTAGTGAAGCCCCAGTCGGTTATTGTAATCGAGGATTAAACTGGCCATGGGCTGCTTGTGATCTACATTATTATTCTGACGAAACAAAAACTACAGAATTACTACACATCAAACAACGCAATTGGGTTGATGCTT
>JABIGP010000167.1 GCA_018650105.1 Methanobacteriota archaeon | reverse complement strand
TCAATTGTTACAGGCTGCTTGAAGCAATCCCAAAAACGGAGGAGATGGGCGGTTTGGCCGGCTCTTGAATTCAGGATGATATTGTACTCCTACGAAATATGGATGTCCGTCTAGTTCAAAGATTTCACAACGCTGACCAGTTTCATCTTTGCCAACAAACTTCAAGCCAGCCGCTTCTATTGCCTCAATTAAGTCAGGATTGACTTCATATCTGTGGCGATGTCTTTCATCAACAGAATCTCCGTTACCATATAGAGATCTAATTTTACATTCATCAACTTGCCACAATGTAGGGCGACTTCCTAGGCGCATTGTTCCACCCAAATGAGTCTTTGAAATCTCTGGCATGAATACAACTGCTGCGTGTTCAACATTTTCATCAAACTCTGTTGAGTTTGCGCCTGCGAGCCCCAAGACATTGCGGCAAAATTCAATGGTTGCAATTTGTAATCCTAAACAAATACCAAGATATGGAATATTGTTAGTTCTGGAATAATTAGCAGCGAGAATCTTTCCTTCAATACCCCTATCGCCAAAGCCGCCAGGAACCAATACGCCATCAGCACCTTTCAGCATCTGCCATGCACTTGCAGAATCTTCAGCATTATCCCAGTCCTCTTCAAGATGTGATGCTTCAACCCAGTCGATAATCAATTTTCTATCAACTGCCATCGCAGCGTGTTGTAATGATTTGATAACAGAAAGATATGCGTCACTCAAACCTGTGTATTTACCAACCATTGCGATTCTTACTTCTTGTTTAAGAGTATCAAGGTGTAATGCCATCTTTCTCCATTCAGCCAATAAACCAGTAGACTCACAATCTAGTCCCAGAATATCACACAAACCTTGTTCTTGGAGCATTAATGGAACATGGTAAATGTTTGGAACATCATGTGTTGAGAACACAGCATCTGGGCTAACATGGCAAAATGCAGCCAATTTTTCCCGAGTTTCAAGGTTCAGCGGTGCGCTGGACCTACAAACGAGGATATCGGGAGAGATTCCGAGCCCTCTTAGTTCCTTGACAGTATGTTGGGTAGGCTTTGTTTTTTGCTCACCTACAGGACCCATTACAGGAACTAAAGATACATGGACAAAGGTTACATTTTCTCTTCCGACTCTGAATTGGAATTGTCTCAAGGCTTCAATATATGGTGATGATTCAATATCACCAACAGTGCCTCCTAATTCGATGATACAGGCATCTGGAACTAGATCGGTTCCATCTGCAGGCTTACTTGCAACTTCCTCAATCCATTCCATTACCGCATCGGTAACATGTGGAATGACCTGTACTGTTTTTCCTAAATAGTCACCACGTCTTTCAGCTTCAATTACTTTGGAATATACCTTTCCAGTTGTCAAATTGTTATCCTTGGCTAAGTTAATATCTAAAAATCTCTCATAATTGCCGAGGTCCAAATCTGCTTCGCCACCATCGTCAAGTACGAAAACTTCCCCATGTTCAAACGGAGACATTGTTCCAGCATCGCTGTTTAGATATGGGTCAATTTTTATTGAAGTGACTCGCAGTCCAGCGGATTTGAGTAAAACTCCTATGCTACTTGCAGTAACTCCCTTACCTAATCCGGAAAGGACACCTCCGCTGACCACGACGTACTTCATTGACATCAACGGGCTTTTAGGCTGTCGCGCCTCCTTAATCAACATACCCTAAAACAACATATTTCACAATAATGCAAAATGAAGCAAATTTAGATAATAATGGGAGTAGATAATTGACATGGTTCAAGCCAATAATCAATAGGTGGCGGCTGCAAAGTAAATTTTGGGGGAGAGCATGAGTACCATTCCAGCAACGATGATGGCATGGACAAAAACCGCTGACGAACAAGGCGGTTTTTCACTTTCACAACATCCCGTGCCCGTGCCAGGGGAAAATGAAGTCCTTGTACAAACATTAGCCACATCAATTTGTGGAACAGATATTCATATCTGGAAGTGGGACCAATGGAGTAGGGACAATGTACCCCTTGGAACTATCACAGGACATGAAACCTGTGGAGTAATTGTTGCAGTTGGTAGCGGAGTGCCCGAATCCCGAATTGGTGAAACCGTTGCAATTGAGTGTCATTTTGCATGTTGGAATTGTCCGCGTTGTAATGAAGGAAATGCCCATATTTGTGAGAATGGTACGATCTTTGGTGTTGAAGTCAACGGGGCTTTTGCACCATAT
>JABIGP010000019.1 GCA_018650105.1 Methanobacteriota archaeon | reverse complement strand
TAAACACAGTTGGAAGAGTTGCAAATGGTGTTAATGTAATCATCGATACCGATGCATGGGATGACCCTGCTCGTCCAGATGAAGGTGAAATTATTGTTCAAGGACCAAACGTAATGATGGGTTACTGGAATAATGATGAGGCTACTGCTGAAGTTCTAATGGAGCCTGGCAAATTTAGAACTGGTGATTTAGGAAAACTAACTTCTGACGGTTTCCTCGCAATTACTGGAAGAGTAAAGAGCCAATTCAAGTTAGAAAATGGAAAATATGTATCTCCTGCACCACTTGAAGAAAATGTCAAACTTTCCCCATATGTAGAAGGCGCTGTCCTCGACGGAAGAAACATGGTCAAAACTTTCTTGATTATTCATCCGAATATGAAGGCTTTGAAATCAGCATTAGGTGATGCCAATATCTCTTTCTCAAGCGATGATGCTGAAATGTGTAAAGACCAAAATGTCAAAGATTGGTTACTAACTGAATTGAAGACTAACAATATGGTAGCACCGGCTTGGAAGGGATACGAAACTGCTGGAAACATCATTTTGGACCATGAAGAATGGACAACTGATAATGATTTACTAACTCCTTCAATGAAGGTCAAACTACGTAACTTATTGACAAGACACGAAGATGCAATCAACAATCTTTGATTCAATAATCTTCAGTTAATGCGGCGATTACATTCGCTCTCCAATCAGCACTGCCGTTCTTATTTGCGAGTGGGCTTGCTGGACTTGGATGCCAGCAGGTTGAGATATGTATTTCGCGCCCATCCTTGGAAATTCCTTTGCCTGTCTTACCTGCTGTGAGAGCCTTACGGGCTCTGGCTTCTGCATATTTGCCAATACCAATGATTCTGTCAGCCTGTAAAATATCGACCACCTCTAACAAATACTGATCACAGGCATCCAAAATGGGTTTCATAATATTGCTGGGCAATTTGTCGGGTGTCAAGTTTTTACCACTCTCTCCCAATAACAATAATGGACAATGATTGACCACGAAAATATTGTCAAATGTATTTTCTGCTGTACCATAATGTTGCTTCATCAACCCCCATAGTCTCTCTCCTGATACCTCTTGTCGCTCTAATGCCAATCCTTCAATTGGCCGTTTAGGATGAGCATTATGAGGAGTTTGCAAACTGTGCGGCTCAATTTGCAAGAATGTTTTGGCCATATTGGTTGAGCCGAATGGAACTCCCGATTGAGCCATTCCCCAAGGACCAGGATTCATTCCCAAAAGAATTGTTTTTCCGCCTCTTGCTCCCCATTTTGTCAAATATTGTTGATGGTGTTGCCAGGCATAATCAAGCGGATTAGTTGCGTGGCAAACGATGGTTTTTTTCTCAATTGTTGTAATTGCTGAATCACAAATATCTGACAACTTTTTTGCAGCATCGACCATTTGAGATGCTATATCCATAGAGTGACTGAATATTCAATCCTTCATCATCCTACCGATTGTATTATCTCAAAATCAATAATGTTATTTTTAATTGAAATCATTACAACTGCCCCAAACCGGAACTAAGAAGGACGAATTACGAATAATCCGGACAAAATGATGCGGAAAAATGCTCATGTCAGCATTTATACTATATACCGTCGTGTTTGAATGTTATCAAATGACTGAAGAGGCTGCAGAAATGATTGCCCTCAGCCGCAATGCTGCGGATGAGTTAGCAGGATCTGTACAGACCTCTCTCCTCACCCTCACCCAAAAGCCACTCGGTATCGGAATTATTGGAGGTTCTATCACAGGAATTGCAAATAGTTTCATCTTGGGAATTCCATTAGTACCTTCAATATTTGTTGGAATGATTCTTGGTTTCGCGGTATGTTTGGTATTCTGTCCTGGAATGAAAGATGAATTAGCATTGAGACGAAAATTGGTAGCGGCCCGCTCTCATAAATTATCAAAACGAGCGCGAATTGTTACTGCATTTACTTCATTTGATTGAAAAAGATAGATACTTCGCTTTCAATGTGAAGCATTTGCTTTAAGAATGGGTGGCAAGGGGACTTGTTTGGGGAACATCATGGTTCGTGAGTTAATCACCGTTGAAAACATCGACAGAAGCTTTGGCGCTGTAGATGTTCTACGCGATGTTAATTTGCTGGTCAAGGATGGAGACCGCATTGGTATTGTCGGGCACAATGGTGCTGGAAAGACAACACTGCTCAATACAATCTCCGAACAATCACAAGATGCTGGCGACATTAAACTCGCTCCAGGAATTAGGCTTGCTTATCTAACTCAGATTCGTGATATTGATTCCGACAAGACAATTGAAGAAGAGTTGAGTCGCAAAGGACGTCAATTCCAAGAGTTAGAAGATGAAATCGCTGCAATTGAAGCGAGAATGATTGAACCGGAATTTTATGATGGAGATTGGGAAAGCGTAATGGAGCGATATTCTGAACTTCAACAAATGCTTGCTTCCAGTGGTGGAGGTAATGTTGCGGCAATTGCCAAAGGTATTCTCAAGACTTTAGGTTTGGACAAACATCCAATGGAGATGCAAGTTAGCAAACTATCTGGCGGTGAAAAAGCGAAGTTAGCATTGGCTCGCCAGTTGGTCGGACTTGCTGGTGTCGACGTCATGTTCCTCGATGAGCCGACAAATCACTTGGATATTCAAACAACAGAATGGCTTGAAAAGTTCCTCAAAGAATTCAAGGGTGCACAACTAATCGTATCACACGACAGATTTTTCTTGGACCAAGTATGTACTAGAATTGTTGAAGTTGACAACTTGAGAGCATGGACTTGGAAAGGAAATTACTCTCAATTCGTTAAGCAAAAGGCTGAGAGTGAAGCCGCTTTGGGAGATTTAATCAAAAATACTGAAAAGAAGATTCAATCGACAATGGGCGCACTTGCACAAATGAAAAGAGCAAACAAATACGACAAATCTATCTCTGCAAAGCACAAGATGATCGAGCGAATGCAGCAAGAAGTAAAAGCGCTTAGAGCAAGAGTTCCAAAACAACGCAAGTCATTGATTATGACTCTTGATGCTGTTGATAAAGCAAGTATGGATGTATTGGAATTAACAGATGCTTGTATGACTTTTGAAGGACT
>JABIGP010000021.1 GCA_018650105.1 Methanobacteriota archaeon | reverse complement strand
TTCCTCCTATTTATTTACCCCAACGCCGGATTTGGGGAATTACTTCCCTTAGTTCTTCGTTGGAGTAGGCACGATTACTGCTGATTAATTCAACCAATCGTGGGTCGCGGACTAATTGCATTATTTCCGCTTGGCTCTTAAGTGCGAATTCATCGCGCGTTAAGTCATTAAATTGACGCACCTTTGAGAGCATCGCTTCTCTGGTGCGCATATGATATTGTGAAGAGTCAACCTTGTTAGGGCGTTCGCGGAAGCGAGTCAAATCAAAGACATGTCTCCAGTTTTCTTTCTCTGGTACAACCATTATTGCAATGGATAGAAGAGCGAATAAATTGAGAATAATTAACCACTTCAATACTACATCGCTAGTGAGCAATACGATTGCACCCATCGCTTCTGTAAATGGCATACTCAATGCGCTTGAAACGTGTCTACTTTCATCAAATACCAAATTGAATTGATCAGGATGACTGGTGATGGTCGTTGACATATCTTTATTGTCAAATTCCATCATATCAAAAATGAGTGCTGTGAAATATTGAGAGTTACCATTCCATTGTGTTGAACCTTGGGCTGCGGATAATCCATCGCTTGCCGTACTCCAGCACTTGTGATTGTTTTCAACATAATATGGGGAAGTGCACTGCAACTTACCAGTTTCTCCAGCCAAGTCAAAATCCCACAAATGGTTTGCAAACACAGAGTGGTCAGAAACGAAAACGATACTTCCAGTTGCTGAAATACTACCAACCTCGTTGTGAGGTTTCTTGTCGATAATATTTCCACTAGTTATTGGATAATCAATACGAACTATTAGTCCAGTTTTTCCTTCACCCAATGTAGGATTGTTGTTGTTGTTGACATCCATGTCGTGACGAGCGATGAATGCAGGTGTTGATGCGTGAGCTAATACACTGATTTCACGACCGGTGTCTGCCTGCTCATCCAATACTTGGATTGCAGTAGGACGGTGGAATAGCACCGGCATTCTACAATTGCTAATTTGCTGATTTGTAATCATAGTTTGACTACAAGGGATTCTAGATTCTTCTCCCATTTCTGTAACTTCTCTATCAATGCTTGCAACTGACCAAAGCCTTCTCTGGTCTGGGTCAATTCGCTCACCAGTTTCATCTGCAACTTCATAATATTGGTAAGGGTCAACTACTGGTGCATCGAAATATTTGACGCCGAATTCTTCGGCAACCAATTGAGCATTCGTACTATTTGCTGCAAGTATTACTTTACCACCTTTATTGGCAACGAAGTCATACAATGCTGCTGCTTCAGCGGAATCGAATGGTTTCTCTGGTGCAGCAATTACCAAAAGGGTGCGATGTGGTTCTTTCCAATCATTTACCAGCATTGGAGTTGACATGGTGTTTGCAACATTGTAACCTACTCCACCATCTCCCAAATCTGTACGCATTACCGTCAATTGTTGATCGGAATAATCAGGACTGTTATCATAAGGAGAAAATACAGTTTCTTTGTTTGAAGAAACTAAAGCAATCACTACGGTTGATAGTAACAATGACGAAATCAAGCCAACCATTAACCACGTTTCAAGACTGAAACGGGAACCATTGCTCTCTGCCATTTTTTATCTCTCCTGCGGCGTTTGCATAAGCATAACTCAATACAAGCATTCGTCGGAACTTCACTCCACTCATAATAGTTATCCATCACTGCGCATAAACATTTGTTTATTACACACCCTTTTCCTATTCAAATACAGCGAATAATGCCGAAATGCGGAAGGTTTGCGCCGAATATTTACATTGGCAATTATTATGCAAATTTTCTAATATCTGCGAGAGATAATCAAAAACAGGTTATTCACCTCTCTTAGGGTAATAAAATGCTAAAATCAGAATGAAAAATAACTCATAAAAGCCAATCCATGACAAATCGCTCGAATTTTCACTCAAACCATCACTACTTGATGAGCCGCCATCAGAGGATTGGTCATTGTCAACAATCTCTGCAGCTGTGACTTTAACATCAAAAGTGGTTGAACGAACCCTTGTATCTCCTTCTGAAGTAACTGAGAAAGTCACTTCGCATGTTCTTCCAGGGTGGCTAGCAGAAGCAATAAATTTCACGTCAAAACCTTTTGCAGTATTATTGTCCAAGTCTGTTGGTTCAACGATTAAATTGTCAAACTGTTCTAAACCTTCCACATTTAGATTTGGACAACTCCTAATGTTGATATCTGCACTTGTTACCGCATCCTTATGATTACCCCAATTGGAAATTAGAACTTCAACTTCAATCCAGGTGTCAGAGTACATTGTTTGGCCTTCAACATCATCAGGCTGTAAATTGAATATTTTTGGCAGCATTATTTCTGCATCAATCTCTTGGCTGGAAACAGTTTGATCAGATATTACTTCTTCCGCAGTCAATATCAGAGAATATGAATCCGAAGGGCTGAAACTACGAATATCAAGAGCGCTATTTTCTGTTAAAGTAAATGTGAAAGAAGTATTCTCTCCTCCTGCAATAGTTCCAGATTCAGGACCCTCAACCTCAAAGGGATTTTCCGAATCCCAATCTAATACTAAATTTACATTTAATTCACTTTGGCGAGAATTTTCAATAAATATTACTAACGTTCCGCTAATATCCCAATCATCTTCCATCTCGACCTCATAAGACCCATCAACATCGGTAACCCAGCCCAATTCCCAACTTTGAGTTTCGAACTGGGCTGATGTGTTTAATGAAATCGGCAATAACAACAGGATGATTAGTGCTACAACAATTCTTGTTTTTATACGAATCATTATTTCACCTCAGCGCAAAAAACCATCAATTGCTCGCTTGGTCAATACTCTAACCATCTTCTTACGATATCTTGGAGTTAGAGTTGTATTATTTACTGGCTTTATTGATTTTTGAATGGCTACTGAAAGAGATTTAACACTATCAATGCCGTTCCAACCTTCTTCCAGCACTGCGGATACTTGTTCATCGTGCATCTTTGGTATTGATTCTAAAGCAGTAGATGCGATGAGAATAGAATTTTCATCTCCTGCTATCCATGATGCAGCAACACCTGCCTCTGGGAAATCCCAAGAATCACGAACACGCAATTTTTGATAACAACCAATTCTTTGTTGTGATTCTGCTGGAAGGGTTACTTTGAGCAAAAACTCACCCTCCTCAAGAACATTCTTCTTCTTTCCATCCAACTGATAAAAATCACAAATTGGTACTTGTCTTTGCCCCGAAGGACCAACGATGTGAATCATCCCTTCAAGTACCATCAAGTTAGGAGCAATGTCTCCTTGATATGTAGCAACACATAGTGTATTTTGGTTAGGAATAACCCTACAATCAGCTCCAGTCCCACAGTCTGCTTTGTGGCACCAATCAATACTACGCCTCCAATCTTCTCCTTGATTATACCAGAAACAACGAGTATCAAGACAAAGGTTTCCTCCAAGTGTTGCGTTGTTTCTAATCAAAGAAGAGGCTACTTTAGAAGCGGCTTCAGCAATCAGTGGATGGACTCCATTCTCTTCGGTTAATTCGGATAATCGTGCCATACAACCAATTTCAGTAGCAGAGATCACATTAGACCCTTGTATTTTAGCAAGAGAAATTACATGTGGTTTTGTATTGATGTGCCATTTGTAATTCGGAATCAAATCTGTTCCGCCCGCAACCCAATCAAATTTCTGACCTTCTTCCATCAAGTTCTGTGCAATTTCACATGCCTGCTCTACAGAAGTAGGGTGGTGTAGTGTAAAAGGTGGCATTAGCATCAATTCTCACCTCCCATGTTTCGTTGTTCTTTTTTGAGCCAGGCTTTACCTGCAAAACCAAGTTCTGCTAATTGCTCAGGGAGTGGTTCTGTTGCGGCTCTCCATCCTTCCACTTGATCTTCGAGAGGGATATTTGGGTCAAATCCGAATAGCACTCCATTGACATATGCAGAGGTATCTTCGCTTCGTTGGCGTGCGACATCTCTGATTTTATGCTGTGCAGCCCTCTCAACAACAACTTGTTGCATAGCCGAATGAGTTAACCTAGGGCTTTCTAAGTCAAGTGCATCGTCAACAGATAGAGCCTTCATTTTCTTTTCAATAGCGAAAAATACAGTATCAGGAGTCAATGGTAAATCATTGATTCTAATTCCAATAGCATCGTAGACTGAATTGACTACTGCTGGTAATATCGGCAATAATGGCCCTTCTCCTGCTTCTTTTGCACCGAATGGCCCTTCCGGGTCACAAGACTCTACGATAATTGGCTCAACATGAGGCATTTCATGGACTGATGGAATCTTGTATTCTAACAGATTAGCATTTTGTAAATGCCCAGTTCTTCCATAGACCATTTCTTCTGAAATTACTTGCCCAAGTCCCATGTGGCAAGAGCCAATAATCTGCCCTTTTACAGCCAAAGGATTCAATGCTTTACCGCAATCGTGAGCGGCCCAAACATTTGTACATTTTATTTGGCCGGTTTCAACATCCACATCAGTTTCTGCAACATATGCAGAAAACGAATAAGCAGGTGCTAATCCAGCTGCTGCACCCTTGTGTACACCGCCCATTGGAGGTGAACGATATGCTCCGCTGGAAATTAGTGCACCTTTATCCTCTTGTGCCTTATGCAGTGCTTTAAGGTATGAAACACCGATGGAAGGGTCGTGTTTGTAGTAAATTCTCCTGTCGTTTAGTACCAAAAGGTCTGGGTGATATCCAAGCATTTCCCAAGCAGCGTTTAGCAACTTATCTCGAATCTCAATCGCTGCGCGAATTGCAGCATTTGCATTCATGAAAGTAACACGACTGGAATATGAACCAAGATCAACAGGGCTAGTATCACTTTCATGTGAACGAACGTGAATCATTTCAATTGGCAGTGCCAATACTTCAGCAACTACTTGCGCTACTGCCGTGGTAGAACCTTGACCGATATCTGCGGCACCTGAATGGACTGTTACGCCTCCATCCATGTCAACTTGGATATGTACGGTTGCGTGAGGGAACTTGTTTGGATCCCAATGAATCGGTAGACCAGAACCACTAATGAAAAATCCACAACCGATTCCAATTCCTTTGCCGAGTGGTAGTTGCCTAAACTTATTATCCCAATCTGATTGCTCTCTCACCTTTTCAAGTGCTTCACGCATACCATTGCTGGTAATTCTAAACCCACTGATTGTCCTACTATGTGGCGGTAGTAAATTTGCCAGCCTCAAATCTATTGGATCGACTGATAAATCCTCGGCCATTTGGTCAAGACCAACTTCAACAGCACATCTTGTATTGACTGCTCCATGGCCTCTCATCGCACCACTTGCAGGTTTATTTGTCCAAACTCTTGCACCTGTATAATGGAATGAACCCAATTCATATGGGGCGGTTGCAAGGACTCCATTGTAATATGATGTGACATGGCCGAAACTTGCGAATCCACCGCCATCGATTAATGCATCAATATCAAATCCTGTGATTCTTGCATCATCATCAGCACTCATTTTCACTTCAATGTGGCTTGGATG
>JABIGP010000074.1 GCA_018650105.1 Methanobacteriota archaeon | reverse complement strand
CGCGTACGACCAATTCCACTTGTTATCGCTGCTGCATTGATTTTTTCTTGATTTGCAACTTCACGAATACCCGCATGAATTTCTTCACCTGGGTCCAATCGAATAAAGATGTCATCACCGCTTCTTGTCCAATCCATATACCGGCCAAAACAATGGGGGTTTTGATTATAGCGTTACTCATTATTCAGATTCTACCACATTAGAATCAAAAATCAGATTTTCGGATTTCTCTTCTGAAAGCACATTTTCAATGTATAACCGAGCGGTTGACAAATCATTTTGCTCACCACCAAGTGGTAATGGCCCGAAGATACCCCAGCCTTTTCTCAATAGCATTATTCGTCGTTTTGGTTGTCTTTTCGATAGTTTTAGCATCGACCAAGGATATCTTTGACCATCTGCAAATAGATGAGTATTGGTGATTGCATAACGTTTTGGAACCAATAGAGAAATCAAATGCAGTGCCAGCAAAATATCCCAAATTATCACATAAGTTACTGAGGTATTGGAAATTTGTACTAATCCCCATGGCAGTGCCATCATTGCAGCCATTGAGCCAAGGTTTCCCCATTGTCTTATCACCTCGTGAGAGCCTTCACTTTGCCAAGCGAAGCAGCCATTATCTTGTTTGCCAAGAATTGGAACATCTGAACGTTGTTTGGTCAACCAATATGCATCCCATGCAATGATGATTGCAAGTATTGAAACTGCAACCATAGCGATATCGTTTGGATCTGGTAGAGCACTGGGTGTCACCATATTTTCACCTCAAAGAAGTCGTTCATCAAATAACTTCATCTCACTATTTCCGCCACCCTTTCTAGAACGAACGACTAGCATTATTGCAATTATTATCAATCCAATAACAAGAAGTAAGCCGGTGGTTGATATTACATTTTCATCTCCTGAAGCGACCCCTTCTAAGATGTCTGGGGTTCCGTCATTGTCATCATCTTGGTCTTCAAATAACCATGTTGTCGTGCCCTCTGGGCAGTTGATGTCGTCAGGCATTCCATCGTCATCGCTATCCGCAAATGCACAAGCATCTAATGGAAATTTGTCTTTAATATCTGTAAATCCATCATTGTCATCATCCTCGTCATAGATATCTGGGCCACATGAACGCGTCAGCGTGTTGTCAAACCAATCGCTGTCATCGCAAGAAGAAGTCCAATCGCCATCTGAATCAAGTGCAGTTACTTCAAAATCTACGCTAGCAATTGCCACCTTGCCAAAGGTGTCGGTGACTTGCAACTCCAAAACATAAATTCCTTGTGATATATCTGTTAAATTATATTGTAATTCATCAGGACCTCTTAGAACTTCATTACCAGAAACATCACTCACTATCCAAAGTAAAGTCAATTGCTCAATGGAATCATAATCATCAGAGACTTGAGCAATTGCTGTCAAATGTGTAGTCTCCATGAATCTTTGACCCGGATATGGAGAACTGATACTCGCTGTAGGCTGGCCATTTACAGTCATGTTAACCATTAAGTGATTATTTTCAAGTGGTAACTCAAAGGCTGCTTCAGTGTCAATCACTTCTTCTGCACTAGCCAATAGAGTGATTGTAGTGGCTTCGTATGTAGTGGATGATGAAATCCACTTAAGCAAGATTTTTGCCTCAACTCCGTGCCCGCTATAACTCAATAATTGGTCATCAATACCAGAAATAGATACTTGATAATCCGCGGTAATTGATTGGTTATTCAATCTCGCATCCAAGATGAAAGTCTCGTAAACATAGGCTTCAGACTGTATTAAGGAAAAAGTCGCTGATGTGCTATCAACATCAACCAATACAATTTCAGTTGAGGAACTTTCTATCTCCCCTACGATAATACCTTCTTCAATATTACAACCGAAACCTTCTGCTGAGATTGCAGTACTCGCCCATAAATCTGCATTTCTAATTATCAAATCAGCTGGTGATTCGCCTGTATCGGCATGTAAATCGATGGCAATCGCATAATTTGCAATGCTAATATCTTCAATTTCTAAAGATGAGGCGGATTTGCCATGGTGTACGGTCAAACCTGTTCCTGTTCCTTGCCCGATCAAATTTATCGTTGATATTGTTCCTGCAGTATTATCAAAATCAATTGCTGGTGCACCGGTTATTTCAATATTTGACAATGATATCTCTCTGTTATTATTGCCCGTAATCGCAGCAGTTCCCGCAACTACTGCACTCAAGCCATCAACAGAAAATTGTCCATCAATTGATTCAAGCCGCATGACATTGCTGTTGCCATTGAATAATGATGCATCGATATTTTTGACGCTTCCTGTTACTCCTGCCAACTCCATCCCAGAGGATGTATTTTCTCCAATAATCAAACCATCTATCTGTAATTCAACTTGTCTTGCCCAAATACCCAATTCATTACATGAATCTAACTCTACATCGGCAAGAGAGAGAGTTGTGGTTGAAGGATAAGCGATAATGCAACCAGAACCCCCATCATGGAATTGTGAATTTCTAATGTTGACCTTTGCCGAACTACCTGAAGAAATTTGCATCAGTGGATCTGAACCGCTTGAGCGAGCGAACAGTGCCGAATTGGCTTCAACGACTCCGAGGCTAGGAATTGTCAATGCTTTGCTCGCTTCTACAACATGTGTGCCTGATAAATCAATGAGAGAACTGGTATATTCTCCCAAAACTAATCCTCCCCAACGTGCGCCGAATCCTGTGCTCGAGAGTGTGGCAATACCTGCATCTAATACACCGTTCACTGTGATTGTTGAGCCTTCGGTAGAACGGACTGCAACGCCGTCATGAATTGTCAATGTTGCAAATTGGCCAACTTCCAAATTACCATCCAAATAATATGGGCTCCATTGAGATTCTAATATCAACCAAGAATTTATTATACCAATCGATAATGTTGAAGCCATAAATGTATGAGTCAAACTAGCGGAAGAATCCCAAGAGGTCATATCTGTAAAGGAATCTATTTGCAAAGCAACTGTTTTCATTCCACCTGTGGTATCGCTTGAATCATCTACGTGACGAGCGGTTGCAGAAGTTGAAACCTGTCCACTATCATCTGTTTGTGACATTGCACCATCTACTGAGACAATTGCACCGACCACCGGTTCACCTTTGTCCAATACTGTAACTTCAAGTTTTGATAATAATGTGAATTCTCCTCCGGTTAATACAGCAATACTTCCTTCAACAACTCCTCCCGTCATTTCAACTTCACAGCCTGGTTGTAGAGTTAGACTTCCTTTGATTATCATTTGAGAAACTTCGCGTAATGTTTGGCACGACCAGATTAAATTAGCATCTAAAGTCAATGAATGGCCAATGTCTGCGCTAACCATTGCAGTAGTTCCTGCGAAAATATTTGGCACTGAAATTGTTGCACTTTGGCCACTCAATGTGCCTGAGCCTTGGACATCTATTTCTGCTGTTGACGGCAATTGCAAGTCAACACCAACCAATGAAAGTCCTGCATTATTGGAGATTGTCAAATCTCCTGATAAGATATGTGCTGTCCCATCTGGCTTTGGATTGAGAACTACAAATTGCCCGCTTGGAATAGTCCAATCACCAGAAGGTATGACTGGGATTTGTACAGATTGGCCGCCTTGGCCTCCGATCAATGAAACTCTTACACCCGCACCATCCAATGTAACTGAAACCATTGAACCTGAAGATAAGAGTGGTAGGTCTGCCGCACCATTTACATCGCTGGTTAATTCAAAACCATGAACAAGTATGTTAGCTTCAACCGGATTGCCAATCAAATCAGTAAAAGTAACTGGTGTTTCAATGAACTTGTCAGAGGATGATGTTGCTATCACTTGTGATGACGATGAACCATAAAGGAAATACCCATCTCCCAATGCTTGTGACGAACCTGCTGAATTCTGCGGTTGGAAATTACGAACTGTTGCCTGTGAGCCGTCCGACAGTGATAGAGGGGTTGTGTGTAGTGCAGCAGTCCATTGACTCAAATGAAGTGACGAATGGCCAGTTAATCGCACTCCAGTCTCTTGGGCTGTGCTATGAAGTGAGTTGCCCTTGAATGAAGTGTTGGACAAATCAATACCAACTTCTTTACCATATTCCAATACTATATCTGTTGCAGTGATTGTACTTTGTTCGGTATTGATAGATGTTGCAAAATTATTTACCTCGAAATTACCCAAATTAATATTTGAGTACCAAATGTTTAGAGCCTCTGATTGACTATCAAAGGAACTGTATGTTTTTGAAATAATTACATCTTCCCAATCATGATTGCCGCCCAGTACATTGACTGAGCGTTCAGTGCTGGATAAGTGCTCAATTGCAACTGTTTGAAGAGATGAATCTGGACCTGAAATAAAAAGTGCATTTTGTTGAGTAGTGATGTTGGTTGATTGGATGCTCAAAATGCCTTGTCCTGATGCGGAGATGCCGCTATCTTGTCCGGTTAACTGTGATGCGGAAAACTCGTGTTGTCCGTTTCCTGAAAGCGTTGCAAGATGATTACTGTCCCAAACTTCAAGTTGGTTGAATTGACAAGTTCCCGCACAATTTGAATCAATAGTTGCCCTATTTGCATCGGTAGATGATTGGAATCTAATATCGTTCAAGCGATATTGGGTGGCTCCATTAGCACTGAGTAATCTTTGACCTGCTACCGCTGCTGTATTCAATTGTAAATCATCACTATTCGCTGCATCTACAAGCAACAATACATCACTACCAGTGATGTTGGAAACTTCTACAGAAGCACCGGAAACTGAAGAAATGCCAACAGTTGTTTGACTAATTCCAACCCGGTTGGCGATTAGGTTGCCATTGCTTCCGCTCAAGCCGATGCCTGATGAGGAAATTGCAATATCTTGTCCATTGAAATTTCCACTATTGGATACGCCAATTGCGATGTCATCAAAAGTTGCATCATCTAATACAAGATTTCCACTATTTCTAATCGCATCAAAATCAATATGATTTGCTGTGAAATCGCTAACTGATGAACTACCGATTACATTGATTGCGATGTATGAATCGTTAACAATGAGATTGTTTGCTTCGAGTGTCCCTTCTACCAGTACGCCTGTTTCAGCATTTTCTATGACTACGTTTTGTAATACTGCGTGGCCATTATTTGCAACTTCAATACCAACCCATAATCCAGCTCCGTGAGAGCCTTGGGAAGGAGAAGGATTGCTAGAATTGAAGTAAACTCCGTTTGCATCTAAAGTTCCTTCAACAGATATCCAATACTCTTTTGCATCTATTGTTGTACCAGATTGGATGGTTAGTGTTGTCCCATTAGCAACTGTAACATTTCCGCTGAGAATAACTTCTCCACTCCATTGAGAGTCGGAATTTATCACACTATCTGCAGCAGATGGGGTTACAAAACCTGACAGAGGTGCAACTAGTAACAACAAGACGAGTATAAGGGCGCGAGCGCTTGCCATGTCAATGGCTCGTTGATTATCCATAAGAACCCAAAGGCTTCCCGTCAGTACTTGATAAGGTTCTTAGCAATAATTTGTCTAGTCTTTCGACCGAACAAGGGATTTGCAATACTAGGTCAGAGTTGCTCACTTTAGAGATGTGCTGAACGGCGCGATTTCTTCAATGAGATCGTGGTGTCCAACATACATTCTGCGGCAGCAGTAACGAGTTAGTTCTACTTGGTCAAGTGCATCAGCAACTTCGATACCAGCGGCGATTTTCTCTTTGTACTCTTCCCACTTGTGAGCAATTAAGCCACCACAACTGAAACAACGGATTGGAATTATCATACTTATTCACCTCAACGATAGGACTTCTGCTTCTTTCTACGAGCACCGCGACCAAGTTGGTGCTTGGCCTCTTTGCGGCGAGGATCGTTAACCAATAAACTACGGTCGAATCTCAAGTATTCATCACGTAATTCTTCGTCAATTCCTTCTGCTCCGCCATTGTAGTGGACTAATCCACGTGCAATAGCAGTACGAATTGCATCACTTTGACCCATAATACCGCCACCTTCGGTGGTGATATTGATGTCAACCTTGCTCAGACGCTTCATTGCGTCTGCAATGATTAGCGGCTCCATTGCCTTACGACGTGCAAGGGATGGTGAAAGGATTTCGATAGGTTCGCTATTGACGCGCACTCTACCCTTGCCAGCGATTACGCTTGCTCGAGCTACTGCGGTCTTGCGCTT
>JABIGP010000022.1 GCA_018650105.1 Methanobacteriota archaeon | reverse complement strand
GGGGAGGCCGGTGCATCATTTAATAGGCTCTTAGTGCCTTGTTTATTAGGGAAAATGATACCCTTTTTTGGAGCCTATGCCCATTCAGAAGGATCGAAGCCAGAGCCGAATGACATTTCATCGTTAAATTCAATCTCCTGAGTTTCATTACTTGGCTGATTTCTTTCCTGATTTGGTTGTGATTTTTGACGCTCTGCCCAATCATCTACAGGCCCTGATTTTCCTTTGCCTGGACCATATGCATATTTTATTTCATGAATAAGTCCCAGTTTGGCCAGCCACAATCTCCTTAGTGTCTGCATTAATTCATTTTTTGTCAATCCATCAAACCAAATTGGCAGACTTACGTTGAACGCTTGTAATGGACCTGGTTTTTTGTCGCCAACATGACCCATGTGCATTCCCCAATCGACTGAAGTTTTAATCAATTGAAGTCGGCTTTCATGAATCCATTCATCCCATTCAATTCCGTCTTCTTCCATATGTTTTTTCATCTCTTCTTGCTGGCCTAAATCTACTCTAGTCATACTTGAACACGCTACTAAGTCTCTCCCCTTTGGAATGACTACTGCGAACATGTGTCCTTGTGACCCATGTGGATATTTGATGAGGAAATGTGCATCTGCCCTCTCATCCTTTTGCTCTTTAACAATAAGTCGTTCCGATGATAACCAAGCTTTGACTTTCTGGACGATATTGGCACTTGACATAGTTAGGCCAAACACTGCTCATCTTTGAAGCGTACCATTGTCTTCATCAGCAAGAATTTTGGAAATTGTCAATAAATATCCGCGCAAATTTTGCCGTTGGACCTTAGACATTCGCAACCTTGAAATCACTTTCTTAAAATCATTCCAGTCATCCCAAGTTCGTACGCAAATATGACCTGAAATGAAAAATGATATAATCAAAACAAACCAAATTATTACCATCGCAGCAAACTGTTCAATCTGCGAAGTCCCAAGTGGAGTGAAGATATCAAAATCTATCATTTTGTTAATCGCTGTAGAATTGGAATACATCTGAGAGAGTATGGCTGTGGCCGCTATTGGCCATGCCAAGATTGAGCCGAATAATGCTGCCAAAAATTGGAATGATGTCCTTGCGTCTACGCCTTCATCGGTTGAGTCGCCGAGCAATCTGCCAAGTGCAACTTGAAACCCGA
This sequence comes from Methanobacteriota archaeon, assembly GCA_018650105.1. Classification (GTDB taxonomy): domain Archaea; phylum Thermoplasmatota; class Poseidoniia; order Poseidoniales; family Poseidoniaceae; genus MGIIa-L1. Next base: position 3,396 of record JABIGP010000022.1, on the reverse strand, counting down.
GAGAAACTATTGCAATTGGCAATACTGCTAAAAATATACATAATCTTGCAAGAGCAAAAGGAATTTTTAGCAAATTAGCTCTTCGCAAATCAAGTCCTTTGTAATTCAAATCTCTTCCATCCAAATTATGTGCTTCAAGAATTTTTCCAGCGTTTACTACTGCTTTATGCTTAATGCTGGATAATTTGTTGGTGATGTATTTTGATTCAGTTTCTTCATCCTCAACCGGTTGGTTGGCTTTAATTGAATTATTGATTGCCCTTGCTGCTACAACTTCTTCTTTCCAACTATTAAGGGGCCTTCCCATTTTGTTGGATTCTATGTGTGCGAGTAGTTTGATGCCTCGATAATCATCCCAATCACTTGTATTAGGAGTCATTCTCATTAGTTGGGGGCGTAATTTATCGCGCAAGGAAATGACTTGTTCTGCAGGGGGTTCAACCCAATTGCCTTGCTTGACCGCATCTACTAATTGCTGAGGAATATCAGATTTGTCAATTGTGATTGGTTTTCCAAACTCTATCCATTGATCGGTTCTAAAATGATGCCTAACCCTAAAATGCAAACCAACTGGAACGATGACTGGTAATGGTTTATCTTCTCCTATTGATATTGCTGCCGCTGCAAGTACTGTGCGCATCGGCCCAGTCCTAAAACGAATCATGTGGGATTCGTCATGGCTTGTTCCTTCGGGGAATAATACACAACCAAAACCATGAGATATTCCTTTTGACAATGCTAGTAATGTCTTGCCATTGAGATGTGTTGCTTCTTCCTCGCTACATCCACCGCGCAATAATTCTGCCTTGCGTACAACGGGTTGTACGGCTAATTTTCGAGTCCACCATCCCAAAATTGGCCGAGTCACTAAGTCATGGCGCCCACCCATGACGAATTTTTTTGGATTGGGTAACATAATCCCTAGAGCATCTATTAGTCCATTGGTATGCCATGCTGAAAATAACACACCTGAATCTTTTGGAATATTTTCATATCCGGAAATGTGTGTGGTTCTAAATTGAACTGCCCTTACTCTTCTAGCGGCTGTAAAAGCCACCCATGTCCAAAATCTAGAGCCTGGAGTTTTACCTGTAAAAGATGGTGCAGGGGTATTTAGCAAACGAATCATTTTCATATTTTTTGCCGATTTAGAAAGTTCCGGTAGAAGGTCTCCACTGGAATCTCGTGCACCATCTGGAATGATTTTTGACATCGTCAAATTCCTCCGAGTTGTTTTGCTAGTTCTGCTAAGACGGGGTGGTCTACTTGACCACCTATTGGGGGAGCGCTTGGCCATAGCGCTTGTAAAGTTCCACCGCCGTCATCGCTTGTTCTAGGAATTACATGGACATGCACGTGCGGAACTTCTTGACCTGCTAAGGGTCCATCGTGAATGCAGATTGTGAAATCGGTAGTGTTGAATTTTTTTGACAAAATTGATTCAACTTGACAGACGCCTTCGAATAAATCGTTTCTTTGGCTGGTGGAAAGATTCGCCAAATGTTGAATGCCTTGTTTTGGAATCACCAGCGTGTGGCCTGGTGAACGCGGATAAATGTCTAAGAAGGCGAGCCATTGATCTCCCTCGCAAACTCGATGGCATGGGATTTCGCCGGCTACAATTTTTTCAAACAATGTTGCCTCTCCCATGTCTTGGGCTAAACGGTTCATCCTTTTGAGGTTCGCACCAATTATTGGGTGAAATATGATATTCACATTGGCGATAATAGCCAATTTCCTGATGATGTTTTACGGATTGCTAATTGGCCCATATTTCCTTCATGGTCAACGGTAATGTGGTGTAATAAATCTTCATCGGAATCTGGGAAGTCGCTTCTTTGGTGGACTCCTCTGCTCTCTTGACGGGAAATTGCTGATTGTATTGATGCCGCTACTAATCGGGCACATGCAGATGCTCTTGCATTTTCTACCAAATTGCCATTGGCTATCATTGAAGTTTGATCGGTGTGCATTTGGTCAATAGTGGATAACACTTTGTTGATTTGTTCTAATCCTTCTGTTAAAGTTGTGATGTTGCGCGAAGTGCCTAGTGCTTCAAGTGCAGTGTTTTGGACACTTTTGAAGACCGCTCCAGAGCGAAGAACTGCTTCACTTTGTTTCAGTTCCTTGCCTTGTGTAAGTTCACCATTGTGTTGCTCAAATGCCTGTTGTAAAGCGTCCTTGCCGGTAAAACTTGCAGTTTTTACCCACTCACCTGCATGTTGGCCTGCTGCTGCTGAAAGACACATCGCATCTAGCAAACGGTTTCCAACAATACTGCCAGCACCATGTAAACCTGAACAGGCCGCATCTCCTGATGCATATAATCCGGTGAACCAACGTGACCAACTGCCAACAACTGCGCGTCCATTTTCATCAACTGCAATTCCTCCGACTGTCATATCAGCTCTGCTTTCAACTTCTATTGTTTGCTTGCTCATATCGATTCCAGTACGGCTTTTTACCATGCGTATTGTTGCATCCCACCATACTGAATTACCACCGAGTTCTCTAGCATCAAGTACAGGTTGCGTGGCGCTAGATACTGCTGAACAGATAGAGGATAGGTCGCCATCACCGATGTCTAATTCACTTCCTGAAGATTCATGAAGTGTTGCTCCTGCATTGAGGATTCCCATTGGAATTACTAAGTTAGTATCTTTAATTGCTAATGGAGTTGAAGTGATAAATTCCATATCACGCAGAGGGATTCCAGCCTGTAGGGCCAAATCTAATCCTAATCCAACAACACCATTGGTGAATGCTCCTTCAAAGCCACCATCTGCGATAATAATCGCCTTTGCTGAAAGTGATAATGCTCTACCATTTACCATATCTATTGCTATTAATCCATTTATTTTCTGATTGGAATGGACTAGAGATAATGGTAATTGATCGCCGCGACGAGTTACTCCGTATCGCATACATTGTTCTTCCAAAACTTGTTGAACTTCTCTGCTTGTGGAGTCGCCGCTGTTGACTGTTCGTGGCTTACCATGGCCTGCACTCTTGCTAACCATTGGGATTCCTTTGGAGTCGCGACGGAAGTTTACTCCCCATCTCTCCAACAAATCCATTTGTCGGTTTGCTGCAGATGTTGTTGAATTGACAATATCTTGGTCGCACAAAAATGCACCAGAGCGAATCGTGTCTTCTCTATGGCCGCGGTTATTGTTTTCTTGAAGTGATGCTGCGATGCCATCAGCAGCGCTTCTATCGCCACTTCCTAAGCCATCAACTGACATCATCAAAGTTGATGCGCCAGTCTTTGCAGATTCTGCTGCTGCACGTAGTGCTGCAGGTCCGTTGCCTAATACGATGATATCCCATGCTTCCATGACTCAACAACCCTTGAGTCGGGCGAGGAGTAGCCCCGCCATAAGCAACGCGCTTGAG
>JABIGP010000231.1 GCA_018650105.1 Methanobacteriota archaeon | reverse complement strand
GCCCAAGAGCATTCAATATCAAATGAAATAAATTCATTCAAATGGCGATAAGTGTCGTGTTTTTCTGCTCTAAATGCAGGGCCGATTTCGTAAATTCTTTCAAGCCCTCCTGACATACATAATTGCTTGAATAATTGTGGTGATTGGTTAAGGAATGCAGGTGTGTCAAAATAGGTCATTGGAAACAAATCAGTGCCACCTTCTGTCGCAGTAGCAACAATTTTCGGAGTATGTGTTTCAACAAAACCTTCGCTGTTTAATTTCTCACGACCATATTGCAATACCTTTCCGCGAAGACGGAACATTGCATTGACATGTGAGCGACGAAGATCTAGGAAACGGTTGTCAAGTCGTGTATCAAGTGCAACGTGAACAGTGTCTGTAACTCCAAGCGGTAGTGGTGCCTGCGCACGTGCGATTAGATTTACAGAAGTTGCTACAACTTCGTATGCTGGCGGAGGAGTTGGTTCTCCTTCCTTTGTCTTCGGTGGGCGTTTCTGAGAAACAGTACCAGTGAATTGCAGAGTTGATTCACGGGTCATTCTCTGAACCATATCAAGTGCTTCTTCACCAATATTGTCTTGCTTTAGAAAAACTTGGGTTTTTCCAGTACCATCTCTTAGGTCAACAAAACAAATTGCACCCTTTCCGCGATTTGCTTCCATAAAGCCTGCAATAGTCACTTCACTATCAACAAGTTCTGCTCCCTTGCTCTGAATTTCACCAAGAGTATGGGTGCGATATGTGGTTGGGATATAGAGGCTCATGGTGTTGCGGGGCAATCAACCTCACATCAAAACATCGGTTCAACATTTACTGCGATTGGGACAATATTGTATCACAAAAAGTGGAATTATTGGTCAAAATATTACGCTTAAGAATATTTTATTGCAATAATAGGCGCATTATTCATAAATGATTGTCATAGGGGGCGGTGTATGTTGGCCGACCTGTTCTCCTCTGAATCCGTTACTAGCGGACACCCTGACAAATTATGCGATGCGATTTCAGATGCAATTGTTGATGCTTGTCTCGCTGTAGACTCAAATGCAAGAGTTGCTGTTGAAACATGTGTAAAAGGTAAAGATGATGCCAGCCTAATCGTATTGGCAGGAGAGGTTTCTCTTTCAGGAAACACTCCCGATTACCAAGCGATTGCTCGAAATACCGCTGCATCTATCGGCTATACAAGTCACGATATTGGTATGGATGCAACTTCGGATGAGTTGTGCGATGTACAAGTTCACATCACCACTCAAGCCGCAAATATCGCTCAAGGAGTTAACAAAGATGGACTTCAACAAGGTGCAGGAGATCAAGGATTAATGTTCGGATATGCCTGTACTGAAACAGAATCATTTGCGGAATTAAAAGGCAAGTATTTCCCTTTAGCAGCAGCACTATCACAGAAATTGACTCGCCGCCTCAGCGCAGTACGCGAACAAGGAATATTGCCATGGGCTCGCCCTGATGGTAAATCTCAAGTGACAGTTGAATATGCTGAAGATGGTAGTATCAAAGGAGTCCATACTGTAATCATCGCTATCCAACACGACAAGAACCTCAAGGATAGATTTGACGGAGATGAAGCAAGAGAACTTGCATTTGTCAAGAAGGAAATCATTGAGCATGTTGTGAATTATTCAATCCCTGAACAATTGCTAACTGGAGAATGCAATATCGTTGTAAATGGAACTGGCCGTTTCGCAGACCCAGGTGGTCCATATGCTGATGCTGGATTGACCGGCAGAAAAATCATCGTGGATACTTATGGTGGAATGGGCCGTCATGGCGGTGGAGCATTCTCAGGAAAAGACCCATCAAAGGTAGATCGTTCCGCAGCATATGCCTCAAGGTGGGCGGCAAAACATGTAGTTGCTGCAGGATTAGCAGACCGATGTGAAATTCAATTAGCATATGTTATTGGAGTCGCAGAACCGGTTAGTCTGAGAGTTGAAACCTTTGGAACATCAGAAGTATCTTCAAGACAAATTGCGCAAAGAGTTGCTGATGTTTTTGATTTTAGACCTGGCGCAATTACCAATGACCTAAACTTGCTAAGGCCAATTTATTCTCCTTGTGCAGCTGGTGGACACTTCGGCAGAACTCCTGGCGGTGACGGTGAATTCCCTTGGGAAGTTCTCGATGAAGAAAAAATTGAAGCGCTAAAATTCTGAGTATTGTTACTTACTCAAAATGTAGCCATTAGTCCGGCCCTTAGGGCCGAACCCCTCAAGTGGGATGGACACCCCGCTTGATTTGGTCCTATGTCCTCACATTCAATC
>JABIGP010000023.1 GCA_018650105.1 Methanobacteriota archaeon | reverse complement strand
CGAGTAGGAGATAGAATCAAAGCCCGAATATACCTCTTGCCTTGTGTTTTTCTACGCTCCATAATTTGCAGAACAGGTAATGCAAATGCTGCTGTTTTTCCTGTTCCAGTTTGAGCAACGCCCAACACATCTCGCCCATCTAGTAAAGGTGGAATTGATTGTTGTTGAACTGGAGTAGGCGTTGTATAGCCTTCATCTTCAACTGCTTTTAGCAGAGTATTAGAAAGGCCAAGTGATTGAAAATCGGTCATTATGCTCATCTTCTGTTCCTTTGCAAAACCATGATTTCAATCCAGAACAAACACGGCTCAATTCTCTTTGCCTAAATACTACATTGAGAAATATTGACTTTGCAACAGGTTGCAGTGGTTTATTCACGCCACCACATGTGAGTAATTGCTAATTATCAAGGTTGACAGGAGAGGATAGAGGGAGCAGAAGTGAAACTACGCCTTCATCAATTTCTATCCAAATGTGGAGCATTTTCTTCTAAAGAAGAAGTCAAGCAAGCAATTTGGAGTGGAGATGTAACCGTCAATGGAAAAGTTACCAAGAATATTGCATTCGAATTCAATCCCGCTAAGCGTAGCGTAATGTATCAAGGAACAGAACTTTTTCTTCCGCAAACAAATGTCTACTTTCTTCTCAACAAACCTGTTGGATGTATTTGTTCACGTCTAAATTCACATGAACGCGAATTGAATAAACAATCTGTTTACGAACTATTTCGCAATAACGTATCCACTACGGTTTACGAATCGCTGGTAACAGTTGGAAGATTGGATGAGGAAACTACTGGATTCTTGTTGGTAACATCTGATGGAAAATTAGTCAACCGCATTACAAAACCTGAAAAGAAGATTAACAAGACATACCGAGTTGATTGCTATGAGCCAGTAAGCAGTTCCCAACTTGACTCACTGAGAGAAGGAGTTGAGGTTGTGGTAAAAGACCATGGTACTACAGAGACATACCGTACTCTTCCAGCAATAGTTGAATTAGAAAACGATAACTGCGCTATTGTCACCATTAGTGAAGGTAAGAAACGCCAAATCCGTCGTATGCTTACTTCAGTTGGTAATGAAGTGAAACATTTACATCGCCTTTCAACAGAAGATATGCTTCTTTCACAGTACAATCTCCAGCCTGGCCAATATTGCAGTATCACCATTGAAGAAATTAATCGTTTGATTTTTCACTGCTAAGTGAAAATGGTTTCAAGCGATGCTATAATTCAAAGAGATTCAATGACCATAGCGATTCCTTGACCGCCACAATATGTTTAGTATTGGAATCCAATAATTCAAACTGCCAATTAGTATGATTATCAGGTTTCTACCGAATTCAATTTCGCTTTATGTACCATATTTGGACTTTTACCGATGATATCTAAAGAATCTTCTAGCATTACCTTTACCAATAGAGTTTTAGGTGATAATTCAATTTCTTTTAGATCATGTTCGGTTATTGATTTGGGAACATTTCTGAAACCACCTGACGAAATATGGTGCCCTTGACTATATTGGATAAATCGATCGTGGAACATTTCAGAGTAAGTCGAATCAGTTGAGCAATCCCAGAATTCGATAGTTAGATTATCATTGGGAGGATTTAATTTTCCGATAATGTGCTCAGCAACCTTTCTTAATGCTGGTTTTGAATGTAGGTGCCATTCTTTCCATTCTTCTTTTATTTTCAAGTTTTCATCTAGATTTGAATTCAATTGTTCTTTCTTTACTGATTGATGGAATTTTGGCCAACTTAACATTTCAGAATATATTTTCAAGAGCTGGACATTTTCACCAATTGAATTCAAAATCAAATCAAGGCCACGAATCAGTTCTATAAATGCTGAATTATCACTGAATTCATCATTATATCCGATTTCACCATTTTCATTGATTTTAAAGAGTTCGTGTTGGCATCCCAGTAAGTATCGATCAAAGATGCTAACTTTCCTTGAATGTGAAGTGATTACGGAAAATTCATGTTTAAATTCTGAGGCATTTGTGATGAAATCATTATTTGCTGAATTTATAATTGCTCGAAGTAATCCATCTGGCTTATGCTTATTCCCAAGAAAGTCAATGGCGTGGCGACCAAAGTCGGGGAAGGGAGCTGTTGTTGGATTCATCCATT
>JABIGP010000024.1 GCA_018650105.1 Methanobacteriota archaeon | reverse complement strand
GTTGATGGACAAATATTAGATCAATTCTCCCTCTCTGAACACGAGGGTGTGGTCAGAGTGGCAACAACGGTTGGCCAATGGGGCCGATGGTGGATGGAAGACCCAGAGCCGATGTCAAGCCAAGTGGTAACACTTGGGCGCGCAGTTGATGATGCAGGAGAGTTAATCCTCACCGAATTGGGTAAATTAGAAGGTATTGCAGAGGGTGAAAGAATCTGGAGTACTCGCTTTGATGGCGATAGAGTTTACATCGTAACTTTCATGCAAATAGACCCGTTATGGGTTATTGATTTGTCAGATGAAACCAATCCAACCATTTTAGGTGAATTGGAAGTTCCAGGAGTTTCAACATATATCCATCCGCTATCAAAAGACCAACTATTGACTATTGGAATGGGTCCAGCAAATGAAGACGGTACAGGCTTAGATTGGTCAAATGTAAGAATTTCATTGTTTGATGTTAGTAATACATCAAGCCCAACACTGGCCGACGTATTTTCAATATCACCAGTACAAAATCCAAATGACAATTCTTGGCAATGGTCTTATTCTGAAGCTACATACGAGCATAAAGCATTCCAGTATTGGGCTCCTAAGGGATTGTTAGCAGTACCAATTTCCACTTATCGTTATCACAATTGGTATTCAGACAATGGCGATTATCATTGGAGTTATCAGTATGTTTCTAAACTTGCACTAGTGAATGTTTCAGAAGAAACAGGTGAACTGAGCCTTCACGGAACTGTTGACCATTCCGATTTATACAATCGTGAAGACAATCAATATTACTGGGGAGAATACAATATCCGTAGGTCAATTTTCATGGGCGATTATGTCTATGCGATTTCTTCTGCAGGAGTTTCGGTTACCAATCTGACCACTATGGATGATGTTGCTACTTTGAAATTAGAACAGCCGAGAAATGATTCATACTACTATGAAGAAACAGATGTGGCAGTTTCTGAAAGCGCAAGTGAAGACTCTAAGGACGAGTAATAGTAGCGCTTTCTTCTTGAAAGAAGACAGGTAGGCAATAGCATGGGCGGAACTGACCAAGGCGATATTTTGCCCGGTGGAAAATGTCCATGGCATCGCTTTGACCCATCCATTTCACATCATTTCTCACAGAAATTAGTCTATCGAATGGTTAACGACCGCAACCCTGCACTACCAATAATGGAAAACAAATACACGGCGAGAGAATTAGTTGAACGCCTTGGTGGTTGTGACTTGCCTGAAATCCATCATTGGAGTACCGACTCAAAAGCAAAAATAGATTGGGATAAATTGCCATCGCGCTGTGTAATAAAAACAAACCATTGGTCGGGAGAGGCATTATTCATTATGGATAATGGTGACAAACCATTGAATGGAGTAAATCGTAAATTCAAACTATTCAGTAAGCGAGAAAATGGTTACTTGGTAATTCGTAATGGAAAAGATCAGCACGGCAAACCATGGCCTCGCTGGAGAATACAGAGAGCCCTTGCTAAGTGTCTCAAGAAAGATTACATTTTCCCGATTGAGTGGGGGGCATTTAACATCAAGCCGCGCGGTGTGATGGTTGAACAATTACTCGTTGACGAAACCGACTCATTACCAGTTGATTGGAAGTTTCATTGCTTTGGTGGAAAGGTTGGAATTGTCCAGTTAGACACTGGGAGAATGACACAACACAGCCAAGCGATTTATGACCGAGATGGGATCAAAATAATACAAACAAATCCACGCTTTGCAGACCTCGGAGAACCAGATAACATCGAAGATGTTTTGAGTCGTGAAACACTTAACCGCTTAATCCAAACCGCAGAAAGCCTATCCAAAGAAATAGATTACACTCGTGTTGATTTATTTTTATGTGGCGACAAAATCTATTTTGGAGAATATACAAATTACCACAACTCAGCAACTCCCCTTTCAGATGAATGGGAAACTCTCGGTGGTAAATTGTGGGCAGAAGTAGCATCCAAGGAGGAAGGCCAATGAGTAATGCAATCCTTCTGCTCGGCTTCAATCGGGTTGACTATTTTGGTCAAACACTTGCAGCATTACAAGCAAATGATGCAGCACACGACTGCGATTTACACGTCTATCTCGATGGTGGAGAGAAGGCAAAGCAAGATGAAATTGTGGCACTTGTAAAAGCCTCAACTTTTGAAAATGTCAATTATGTTCTACGCGATAAAAACTGGGGCATTGGCCGCCATCTTATCGATGCTAGAAGAACATTATTTGATGAGTTAAATTATGAGAGAGTGATACTATTGGAAGATGATATGATTCTTGCACCAAGTTATATCCAAACGGTATTAGATTTGTCAAAATGGTCACAACAGTATTGTGATGTTGGAACGGTAATGGCCTACAATATCAATGCCGATAGTCTTGAGCAACAACAATCTCAACATCAACATGTTATCGCTACTAACCGCCATTTCTGGGGCTATGTATTAACAAGAGATGTTTGGCAAATAATCAAACCAATCGTCTATGATTTTGAGAGCAAATATTTGATGAAAACCTCCTATGCAAAACGTTCTCATTTCCGCATTCGTTGGATGTTCATGCGCTCATGGATGAGTAAGAAACGCCAAGCACGTAGCGGAAAGCGAATGGTGCCAGATGAGTGCTTATCCGCACCATTCCCCAAGATTCCTCGTAAATCGCCTACCAGCCAAGATGCGATTACAGCCCTTGCATTATGGCATCATGGATTTACAAGAATTACCACGCGAGTTTCAAGGGCTCAATATATCGGAGTTGAAGGCTTTTCATTTTCCCCTGAAGTATATGCACAAATGGGCTTTGAAGATCAAAACACACCCGACCTTGCAACCCTAACACAAGTGCCAGAAACTTTCCAATTCACAGCAAAGGACCAACAAGGCAACACTATCAAACCCCGACCATACGAATGATTCGTTGGTATGGCTCTCACTGTTGGAATACTTGGTGCTGGCCGTTGGGGCCAAGTTCACATTAGAACTCTTACTTCTCTCAAGGAAGAGGGGTTGGTCGGACAATTATTCGTTTGCGATACCGATGCAGACAAACTGGCAAATCTTCCATCCCAGGTAGATGCCACCTTCTCAACTTGGCAACAAATGGTCATGCAACAATCACTCGATTTAGTTGCTATCGTAACTCCGCCGGAAACACATTGCCAACTATCAATTGAATTAATGTCCAAAGGCATTGACGTATTGGTTGAGAAACCATTAGGCTTTTCAGAATCAGAAGCAGCTGCGGTATTATCCTGTAGTCGCAGAACGGGACAATCACTTTCTGTAGGATTTTTGTTAAGATTCCATTCGGGCATCCAGAAGGCCAAGGCGATGGTTGCTAGCGGAGTAATAGGGGCACTTCACCGCATTGAATTCACCCGCCACTCAACAAGAAAAGCACCGGCTGAAGGAGATGTAATCGAAGCCTTAGGCGTACATGCAATAGATACTGTATGTTCGGTACAGGGTGAAGTTGAACCACAACGATTACACATTTCGCAACTTAAAACAAATCAACAAAACAACCCAATTCAAACCACTATGTGGCTTGAATTTCCAGGTGGTATTGAAGCCAATATATCGGTAGCATGGGATTCACAAAACGAACAACGCCAACTCAATTTCATCGGAGAGCAAGGGGCAATTTTTGTTGATTTTAATAATCACGAAAATATTCAATTACAAAATAAAAAGGGTCTTGAAACCATAGCGACTGAATTTTCCACTCCTCCATTGGAGATGGAATGGCGCCAATTACTTTCCAGTTCACCGCAACAAGACAATGCCAAATCAAGCCAATTTCCAACCCCCGGGGCCACTTTGCGCGGAGCGCGTTGGATTGAGCAAGCGATTATTGGGGCAGCCCACCAAATCGGGGAACAGCAGACCAATCCGCCAAGAGATTGAAACCCTTTTTTGCAGCCAAAGGGCCTTTATTGGTGGGATTTAGGAGGCGAAGGGGTGAAATGCTCATCGCACCGACCTTGACTGATTGCAATGGCTAAGTTTGGCGACCACCCCGCTCTTCCGCAAGCGCTTGAAGCCTTGTTGATGGAGCAAGTGCACACTGTTTTTCTCAAAGCAGATTGTCCACCGCGAGTAAAACAAGGTTCTATTGGTCAACTAAAATTAATAGAGGTTGAATCAGATACTGACTGGGATACTCTACGACTAGAAGCATTGCAAGAAGAACTGGTTGAATTGGTAGAAAGCAATAGGAATCGCAGCGACTGTTTCCTTGAAATTGATAGAAAGGGTTGCCAAGTAATCCAATTAGGAGACCTGCGCGTTTCATGTGCATGGCCACCATTTTCCGATGCGAGAGAAGTGACAATTGTACGCCCAGTAGCAAAACTTTCAATCGGCGATTACGAACTTGACCCGCGCCTAATAGAAAGGCTTGCAGACCATCATCGTGGGGTCTTTATTTGTGGCCGACCAGGTTCTGGAAAAACAACTTTAGCTCAAGCGATTGCAGAATATCTCGATACAGAAGTTGGAGCAATGGTCAAGACGATGGAAGCTCCACGCGACTTGCAATTAGCGGATAGAATAACACAATACGCACCACTTGAAGGTGATTTGGAAAAAACTGCCGAGATCATTTTCCTAGTAAGGCCTGATTTTGTAATCTTTGACGAAGTAAGAAGGGCGAGAGATTTTGAAATCTTTTCAGATGTTCGGCTTGCCGGTGTTGGATTACTAGGAGTCACTCACGCTAACTCTGCCTTAGAGGCGATTCAGAGATTGATTGGTAAAGTTGAATTGGGATTGGTCAGCCAAGTATTAGACACGATCATTCACGTAGAATCTGGTCAAATTCAACAAGTCTTGGAGTTGCGAATGACTGTGAAAGCACCAACGGGAATGCAAGAAGAATTGGCAAGACCAGTCATTGAAGTTGTTGAATTCCCGAGCGGAATAATAACACATGAAATGTTCGCATTCGGTTCAGAGATAGCAGTAGTTCCAGTTTCAGCATCAGCAGCAAGAGGCCAACTTTCACCAGTCCAAGCATTAGCCAAAGAACAAATCGTTCAAACAATTCAGCAATGGGTTGGAGTTCAATGTGAGGTTCGTTTCACAAGTGAAAATAGTGCTAAAGTATACGCTCCGCAAAATATGATTGCAACCTTGGTCGGTAAGGGTGGAGAAAATGTCAATCAATTACAAGACGAATTAGGTGGAATGAATTTGAGCATAGAATCCTTTGCAGATATGCCAGAAGGCTTTGCTAAACCGAATAATCGCTGGGAAAATAAACAAGATCGGCGCTCACGAGAAAGTCGTGATTGGGAAGGAAGGCGCAAAGGTTCAGGTAAAAGTGAGCGTCGTAAATCCCGCAAAGGGCGATGATATTGCTCTTTGAAAATTGAAGGAGGGTTCATCAAGGCGTGGCCGCGCCCAAGGAACGATGTCGCTACCAAACGATGGCTCAGGACGCGCTCCAGTAGCGATTGTCTCACCTACGACATCGGTAACTTCTGGAGTTGAAGTTACAAAGAAATTGGTTGGTGCAGCAGTTGCCTTTGGCGACCTATTATCTGGCACCCTTGGTCCAAACGGACTTGACAAAATGATGTATAAGACCAATGGACAAACCGCAGTAACTAACGATGGTGCAAAGATTGTTGCAGAATTATTGGTCAAGCACCCAGCAGCAAAAGCCTTTGTTGCCCTGGCCGAATCACAAGAGAATGCTTGTGGTGATGGCGTTACCAGTTGTTTACTGATAGCCAGTAATCTGATGAGAGAGGCTGGCCGATTATTTGACAAGAAACTTCACCCACTGGTATTGGTTGAAGGATATCAAAAAGCATTGGAGGTCACACTTCAAACACTTGAATCAAAAATCATCAACATTAAACCAGACTCAATTGAAGAATTAAGAAAGGTTGCAAAGACTGCAATGAGTGGAACTTCTGCGGAAGCCGGTGGAGATTTGATGGCAGATTTAGTAGTCAATGCAGCCCAACTTGTCGCCGGTGAAAGAAACGGACATCTACACATTAGTACCGAAGATGTGAGAATGGCAAAACGTGGTGTAGGCAGTATTGGAGATAGCAGACTTATCGCAGGATTAATCATCGAGAAACGACTTGATTTGGACCGCCTTCCAAAATTATTAGAGGGCGGAAAAGTAGTGGTACTATCTTGCCCATTGGAAATAGAATCAACTGTTCGTGATGTTGAAATTGAGGTTGATGACCCTGAGAAGTGGGTTGCCTTCATGGATATTGAAGAACAACGTTTGCAGAAAAAGGCACAGCAAATTATCGCCAGCGGTGCTAACTTAGTATTTACCGCTGAAGGAGTTGAACCAAGAATTCTTCACAGACTTGTTGATGAGGGGATTTTTGTTTTGGGTGGTTTGGAAAAGTCTGGTGCCGAAGACATCGCTCTTGCTACTGGGGCACAAATGATAGATCATTTAGATGACATCTCCAATGAAGTATTAGGCAATTTCACCCAGTTAACAATTGAAACTCTAGAAGGTGCTGAAGGACGAAGAGAACGAATTCACCTGTTGGTTGGAAAGCAAACCGGAATTGCAACAATCGATGTTGGTGGTGGCGATGGTGTTGCTAGCGAAGAAGTGATTCGTGGTCTATATGATGCGCTTTGTTCAGTGACCTCGGCAATGGAGACAGGCGAGGTCTTAACCGGTGCTGGAAGTTTACACATGGCGGCGAGTCTTGCCATTAAGGAAGCAGCAGAAAATCAGTCAGGCCGTCAAAGATTGGCTATGGAGGCCTTTTCAAGAGCATTGGAATCCGTTCCAGCAACTCTCGGAGAAAATGCCGGAGCAAACCGATTAGATTGCCTTCTGGAATTACGTTCTTTACATCGCGCTGGAAATAGCGAGGCTGGAATCCTACCAGATGGAAAAGCGGGAACAATAGTCGAAGCTCTTGCAAGCGCTGAAACATTATCTCATGCAATAGAAGCAGCCTGTGAAACCACTTGTGGCTTACTAAGAGTGGACCAAGTGATATCTGCTCGCGGCGACTGAAAATCGCTTGCAGTATTGCGAATACAAAAAGAATCCCTACATTGGCAGAAAGTTGGCTTAGCCACTATGTTCAATACCGGCTCGCAAGTGCCAACGATAACGGGTCCCATCATGGAAAACGCCGCCACCCGTCCACGAGCCTTGCTCAGTGTTTACGACAAAACCAATATTATTGAATTCGCTACTGGTTTAGCACAACTTGGTTTTGAATTAGTTTCAACCGGTGGAACTGCTAGAAAATTGAAACAAGCAGGATTGGAAGTTGTTGGAGTTTCAGATATTACAGGTCACCCAGAAATTTTTGATGGAAGAGTAAAATCGCTTCACCCAGCAATACATGGGCCACTATTGGCGCGCTTAGAAAGCGAAGCAGACCGCACAGGTCTGGATGAATTGGGTTACGCGCCAATTCAGGTAGTCGCATGCAACCTCTATCCATTTTCAGCAGCAGCAGCACAACAACCCCCACTTGAAGACCCAGATTTATTGGAGATGATAGACATTGGAGGACCAACTATGGTTAGGGCATCAGCAAAGAATTATCGCAACGTCATTATCACTGTTAATCCACAATCTTACGAGGAAGTTCTCGCAGCATTAAATGATGCAAAAGGGGCTGAAGGAGTCTCTATGGAAATGCGAAAAGAACTGGCATTAGAGGCATTCCAACACACTGCAACTTATGATATGGCAATAGCAGACGAATTACATTCTCGCTTTGTTGGAAGGCCTGAAGAAAGCGATGATACCGATGAGCAAAGTCAGCGTTTGCCCGATGTATTGCTCGCAGCATCAATCAAATCTCACAATTTACGTTATGGAGAAAACTCTCACCAAGCAGCAGCATTATACTTGAATCCAAAAGAAATAGGCCAACATAAAACCCTAGTCACCGCTAAGGTAGAAGGTGGTAAAGCGATGTCTTACAATAATTACACAGATGCGGATGCAACCTTGCGCCTATGCCGAGCACTTTCAACCGACGAGTGGCCTGACACACCACATGCATGCGTAATTGTCAAGCACAACAATCCATGTGGTGCAGCATTAGCTGCAACCCAAGTAGAAGCATATCAAATGGCATTGGCCAGTGATGAAGAATCAGCCTTTGGCTCAATAATCTGTTTTAACGAGCCACTTGAATGCGATACCGCCAATGCCCTTGCCCCATTATTCCTTGAAGTTTTGATGGCCCCTTCTTACAAAGAAGGAGCAAAAGAAATTGTCATGGCAAAGAAGAATCGCAGAATTCTGACAATTGATTCACCTAACGACCGCTTAGCACCATTACAACGAATTCTATTACCAAAACCAATCGAAGGTGGCTGGTTAGCCCAGACTGAAGAACCTCCAGTAATCGATTGGAATAAGGCCAAGATCGTCACAGAAATTGAGCCAACAGAAGCAGAAATCGCCAGTATGAAATTCGCTGTGCGAGTTTGTGAGCAAGTCAAATCTAATTCTATTGTAATGGTTCAAGGAACTGCAACAGTTGGAATCGGACCAGGTCAAACCAGTCGAGTACAAGCGGTAAGAATTGCAGCAAGACGCGCCGGTGAAAGAGCACAGGGTTGCGTATTGGCATCAGACGCATTCTTCCCGTTTGCTGATGGATTGATTCGAGCAGCAGAAGCAGGGGCCTCCTCCATCGTTCAACCAGGTGGCTCAATTAGAGACCAAGAGGTAATCGATGCAGCAAACGAGCGCGGCATCTCAATGTTATTCACCGGACATCGCCTATTCAGACACTGAATACAATAACGCCCAATCATCCTCTATTTGGGGTGATTTCAATAACTCGCACCCTATCGGGTCAAATCATAACCCTCCTTGTGGTTAATAATTGGTGATAATATGCCCGAACTAAATCGTAATATTGCCAATGTTGGCACCGGTTTTGCAGAATTCCTAACCCCGCCGGGCCCAGAGGTGATTCGATTCACCGTAGGTCAGCCAGATTTTGACACACCCTTGCCAGTGGTTGAAGCAGCAAAGGCAGCACTTGACAGAGGCGAAACCGCTTACACAAGAACACAAGGAACTCCAGAAGTTTGTCAAGCAGTAGCAATACATCTTAGCAATACACATGGCATTGAAACAGATGCAAATGATGTGCTAATCTCCCCAGGTTGTAAGCAAGCCTTGCTATACGCAATGATGGCAACACTTGACGCAGGTGATGAAGTTCTGTTATTATCTCCAGCATGGCCTTCCTATGATGGAATGCTCAAATTACTCGGCGCAGTACCAGTGCATGTTCCAGTTAAAAGAGAAAATTATCATCCAGATTTCGATGCTCTAAAAGCAGCGATTACCAATAAGACAAAGGCGATTATGATCAATTCTCCAAATAATCCTACAGGAGCAGTATACACTCCAGAAGAAATTGAACAATTAGTAAATCTAGCGATTGAAAATGATTTATGGATTGTTGATGATATGATTTATGCAACTTTAGTTTGGCAAGATTATCCATATACTTCACCAGCAACTATTGCTGGGGGCGCAGAGAGAACAATCACTCTTGGTGGATGGTCAAAGGGTTGGGCAATGACCGGTTGGAGATTGGGCTGGAT
>JABIGP010000025.1 GCA_018650105.1 Methanobacteriota archaeon | reverse complement strand
TGAAATTGTTACTAAGCCACTTCCAGAACTTGGTGCAGTCCAAGTAACAGTCCAAGATGTACTGGCAGATGAGGAATGAGTTGCTGAGTTTTGAGGCCCATTCACTTGTGCATTGGTGCTTGGATTAGAAAGTGTACCTTTGTCAATATCTAAAGAAAACCCACCTGCCGGAGCAGATAGGCTCATTCCAATCGCCAAAACATATTGTTCACCAGCAGTGTATGTAGTAGGATAACCGGATAATTGAGCCTCAATAATGGCGTTATTATGGCAACTACAACCACTTGAGTTGTTGAACTTACCACTCGGGTGTCCATTGATTGCAGGCGCTGTAACGACCAATAACAACAGTATTGTTAACGCCAGTGTCCCAAAGCGACTCATGGTGATGCTTCATGGCATTTGCATTTCATACTTCGGCTATATTGATGCGTAAAATGTGTATTAGTATTCAAATAATGATTTCTGCGCAGGACTTTCTTCGGGCATTTGTTGCTCTTTATCTTCAACTTCTGCATCCGCTTTTTCAGGTGCAGGGATTTCGGTCTTGGAAGGATTGATTTGCGAAAACAATTCCTCTTCGCTCCAAATCAATACTTGTAATGATTCGGCTTTAGCTAATTTTGAACCTGCCTTTTCTCCAGCCACTAAGATGTCCAATTTTGCTGAAACACTGCCAACTACTTTTCCTCCGGCATTTTTTATTGCCAATTGAACTTCTTTTCTCGGGCGGGTAAGTGAGCCTGTAAGACAGAATGTTTTTCCAGATAGATTACCGCCATCTACTGCTTTGGGTTGATCTTCAACTTCGATTATTGAGGCCAAATCAAGTAGCATTTCTTTCCTTGATGCCAGTCCATCTCTAACCTGTCTGGCTACTATCATGCCAATACCATCAATTTCCACAAGGGCCTTTAGTGCCTCGTTTTCTTGGTCTTGCTGTTCCTCAGCATCAACAACCCATTGCATCAAATTGTCAAATGATGTGGCAAATTGTGCCACTAATATTGCCAATTCTGGACCGATTTTAGCAATTCCAAGTGCGTGTAAAAACTTAGCCAGTTGCATCTGCTTGGTCTTGGATAGTTCTGTTAGTACATTAACGGCTGATTTTTCTCCCATTCTCTCAAGGTTCTCAATCTCGGCTTGTTGTAAGCGATATAGGTCTGGAATATTTTCTATCAATTTCGCTTCTAATAATTGTTCAACTAATTTCTCTCCAATACCATCCATCTCCAATGCGCGGCACCAGTACAAAATTGAACGGCTTGTTCTTTCGGTGCACATCATATCCTGACAACGCAAGAAGGCTCCATCAATAGTCAATTGTGCTTGGCAGGAAGGGCATTGACTTGGAATCTCAATTTCACTACTCTGTGGCAATTCCAATTCAAACGCTGTACCATCTGCGTGGTATCTGTTTTGCATATCAGCCGCTGATGCTGGACCCAAACTACTCTCAATTTTAGGAATAACATCACCACGACGAACGATTAGAATCCTATCTGCAATCTTTACTCCGAGCCTTTGCACCTCGCCAACATTGTGCAATGTTGTATTTTCAACGGTTACTCCTCCAACCATTTGTGGGGCGATTTTTGCAACTGGTGTTACCGCTCCCGTCCTACCTGTTTGCCAAGTGACTCCAAGTAACACCGAAACCGCTTCTTCAGGAGGGAATTTCCAAGCCAAAGCCCAGCGCGGGTGATGTGCGGTCTTGCCGAGTAATTCTCGCCTTTCTAAAGTATCAACTTTGAAGACAACTCCATCGATTTCAAATTGATAATCATCGCGTTGTTGTGCCCATTTTTGAGTCTCTCCACACATTGATTGTATCGCTTGGGCTGCGCCATCAAAATCATGAACTTGCCATGGTGCAGGTTCAATTCCTGCTGTTCCACTCAACCATTCTAAGACATCTGAATCTTGCTCGAAATCGGGTGGGGAAATACTATCTTTATGGCGATTGTTTGCATCTGGAAACTTTGCATCATATGCTTGGAATACTAAATCCTCAGCCTTTGCTTTTCCTTCTGCTTTCTTTTGCCGTAATGCTCCGGCTGCTAAGTTGCGAGGGTTTGGTGAAATCTCACGATATTTTTCTTCAAACATTGTTTTGCGCATTACCACTTCGCCACGCACATGAACATCAATCTCCACGCCGAGTGATTCTGGTACATTTTCCACTCGCCGAGCATTGCGAGTTACATCTTCTCCACGCTCACCACTACCCCGAGTCGCTGCTCGTACCAATCGCCCTTTGCGATATTCAAGAGAAAGGGCTGAGCCATCTAATTTGGGCTGGGAAAGGAATCTGCTGGCACCAAGGGCAGTTTCGTTAACGAAATGGTTGATTTCTTCATC
>JABIGP010000026.1 GCA_018650105.1 Methanobacteriota archaeon | reverse complement strand
GATGGTGGACCTGCTGGTGGACCCGATGGCGGACCTGCTGGTGGACCGGACGGAGGGCCTGCTGGTGGACCTGACGGCGGAGGCGATGGAGAATCTGATGGAGGCGCGGCAGGTGGACCAGAAGGTGCTGGAGATGAAGGCACTGATGGAGGACCTGTCGGCGCTGGAGATGAAGGCACTGATGGAGGGCCGGAAGGTGCCTTGGAATCCAATGCTGGTACGATTTCAGTTTCTGCTGCAACTTCTGTTGACGCTGCAAGTGATAGTAGGTCAACAGGGGCGGATGTAGTTGGCTCTGCAACTACTTCTTCTTTCTCCCATGGCGGAGTTCTTACTTCGTTTGTTGATTGGGCCAAAGGTGCTGAAAGCGGATCTGTTAGAGCAGTTCCTGGGCTTGATTTCTCCCAAGGAGGTGTGCGAGGAGCATCTTCTTCATCTTCTATTTCTGCAGCGGCGCCGACGTTTATTTTCGTCGCACCACCTTCAGCATTTTCACCATGATATGTGGTTAAAACTACTGTGCTTGAATCAATTATTTCCTTTTCTTCCGTATTTCCAAAGTCGGAAAGGTGTTCGGTAAATGCTCCAGTAAACAAATTACTTCCAATTGCGTTGTTTAATTTGCGACCCTTTTCTTCTTGATAAGTGAAATCTGCCTCATATGGTCCGAGTGTGAGATTCTTACCATTACCAGTTGTTGAAAAAGTCCATTGTCCATTTTCAAGAGGGAATTCAAAAGTGAAGGTACGTGTAACACCTGGCCCGAGAGAAGTTATTCCTTCTTTGGAGGATATTTCTTGACCGTCACTAGTTGTAATACTAATATTCAATCCACCCATAGGAATTGCTGCTTCATTTGTTAAGGTGACAACTGCAAGAACTACGTCTTCGTCATCATCATCAATTTCCATTTTTACATCGGTAAGTCTTGCTTCAAGAGAAGCGTTTCGCTGGCTATGTTGGTCGCTCATCGCTCTCACCTTGGAGTCCACTGACGGAGGGAGTACTTCAATGGCTTGCTAAAGTGGTCTGCTACTTCAACGAAGTTTCAATCGTGTTTCCGAAGGTAAAGACCAATCAACTGCTGCTACTGTATGATTCTTGACATCAATAGAAGTCCTATATTCGGAATTACTAGATTGTGCACGAATCATATCCCTAAGTCCAAACCATAATGCCCCAATAATAGGGATGATATAGATTAGTTTTGAAAACGCTCTTGGACCCCAATGGTGATCATCAAGTGCAGAGCCATTATCATGAACAATAGCAATTCTCAAACTTCTTTGAGCAAGTGAACGGCCCATTGTTTTCCCCGTATATTTGAAATACAGATAATTTGCTGAGATAAATAAGAACCAATTTACCAAATAGAAGGCTGTAGATTTGCCCCCTTCCTGAATCAAATAAAAAGAAGAGATGCCTTGTCCAAAATTAAAGCCACTCATCACTTCTAGAACGAGAGCAATCAATAGTATGTCAAATACATAGGCAACTGAACGTTTCCAAGCAGGAGCTATCAGCATTCCATCTGGAGCACTTGCCACAACAGATTGAGCCAATGTTCCCCTCCCTTGGTGGACACTTACAGGGTCTTCGGCCATAACCCTCGCCAATGTGTATCCCTTGTCAATCCTGCGCACAAGTTGTCATCTCAACCATGTGTAATATGCCAAGCGAATAATTTGTGTTCCTCAGCCCAATCAAGATATGAACGCCATGTTCCATCATGGCGTAATGTAGTCGGATTTCCTAATACAATCAAACCTCTTCTGGCTCTCGTAATCGCTACATTGAGTCGTCTTTTGTCACTTAAAAAGCCAATTTCTCCTTTTTCATTAGCGCGTACTGCACTGAAAATGATAATCTCTTTTTCACGCCCTTGATACCCGTCTACACTTTTTATCTCAAGGCCATTATACGGTTCATCATCTTCTAATCCACCGGCTTCAATGAACAGGTCTGTCAGAAGTCTTACTTGACCATTATAGGGCGAAATAACGCCTATCTCATGGGCAGAAAGGTCCCCCGGTGCCAGTAGGTCATTAACAATTGAAACAACCTTTGCAGCCTCGTCCATATTTGATTTGCTCTTTCCTTCCTCGTCTTCAATTTCTACACCTTCAATAGGTACGAAAGCAACAGGTTTGTCCCAATCTGGCCATAGGAAACCTGCTGCCGGTGGTCTATCAGCGGGCTTACAGCCATCTTCCAGTTTGTTATCATAGAATCTAGCACTCGGAAATTCTCGAATCATAGGGTGCATTCTATACTGGGTTGTCAGCATATGGGTATTCATTCCACATTTGATTAATCTATCAAATAATGACCTGCCCAATCCTCCTTTTTCCGCCTCTCTACTGATGACTGTCGGTGGTAATTGTTTGTGATCACCGACTAATATCAATTGTCTACAACCGCGTGTAATCGGCACAAGCGCGCTGGGTTCACTGGCTTGTGTTGCTTCATCCATCAAAATAACAGGGAACTTTCTATTGCCCAATAATTGATGACCTGACCCAATGGTAGTTGCACATATTACTTCAGCACCATCTAGAACGCTTTCTATCATATTTCTTTCAAGGCGACGAATTTCTTTGTAATTATTATTGACATCTTTGTGCGCTAAACCTTTCTCTTTTCCTCTCAAACCACTAAGACTGCGCTTTACTGCATCATTTTCTTGTCTAATGAATTCAATTTCTTCTTGGGCTGGATGATTTTTTAGAATTGCATCCAAAGTTGCCTCTCTCAAAGCCTCTCTTACTTTCACCGGCCGCCCAATACGGATGGCATTAACGCCATTGTCAAGTAATCCTTCAAGCAAGTTATCAACTGCTACATTAGATTCAGCAGTTGCTAAAATTGGACCTCTACCCATCTTGACTAACGTGCGGAGTAATTGCACTGCGGTATGAGTTTTTCCGGTTCCAGGTGGCCCTTGTATCAAGGTCATTCTATTGCCGATAGCTGATTCAACAGCATTTCTTTGTGAATCATTTAGAGGTAGTTGTGAAATTCCAAGAGGACCATGTCTTTTCTGCCCATGTATTTCTGGAGGGCTTTGCGCTGCTGATGCAATGTCATGGACTGAACCGAGTATTAAATCCCGTAAGGGAGTTCCAGTATTATCTTCAATCGAATGAAACGAGATTAACCCTTCATGCATTCTATCATGCGCAACACGGTTAGCACCCCTGTCAAGTCTCCAATTACCTTTACGTAAGTCACTAGGTCTTTCGGCAACAACGACTCTGATTCTTGTAGGGCCTCTGTCC
The DNA here is from genome assembly GCA_018650105.1 of Methanobacteriota archaeon. GTDB lineage: Archaea > Thermoplasmatota > Poseidoniia > Poseidoniales > Poseidoniaceae > MGIIa-L1. The sequence goes on along the minus strand of JABIGP010000026.1, from coordinate 264 downwards.
AGTACAACCCCTTCAATTATTTTTTCACCCCAAGGCCTTGTCCGGCTGATGAGAACAATATCTCCATTGCCAAATCGATGTTGAGGCATTCTTCCACCATTTCTTGATTCAAATGTGATAATGTATTCTCCAAAAAAACGCCCTTGCGGCCTGCCCGTCAAATCGAATAATGTTAGCCCTGCGGCAACTAATCTCTGCTTAGGCCATTTTTTCCAACGTTCTTCGACCATTGCGGTTTCATCATCAAGTTCTTGTTTTATCAAT
>JABIGP010000027.1 GCA_018650105.1 Methanobacteriota archaeon | reverse complement strand
GCAAAAATTGTTTCGTTGACATCTATGGTGACATCATTTATTGTAATCTCATCCTGTGCCCCGCGTTGTTCAACCCATTCAAACGCAAGTGCTCCATCAGGGATGGCTGAGAGGTTAATTGGTGGCAATTGATTTTGGTTATTGCCTTGCCAAGGATAATCAAGGTGTGAAGTTTCATTGAAAACAGTTGCAGAAGCCGCTTGTTGTAATTCGAGAACTAAGGAGTTTGATAGGCTAGTTGAATGAGAAAGACCAACAGGGTCATCGCCAGTAATCGTTGCATAGATTACCACTGCTGCAAGATAAGAGCCAGAAAGAGAAGGATGACTTCCATCTCCACTGTACAGGTTATAGAATGTGTTTCCCGAATTTGTAGGCGTTCCACCATCTGCTACAATCTTGTCATGAATGTACTCAAATGCAAGTCCAACTGGAGCAATCCATACATCTCCATTTGAGGACATATTATCTCGATAATCCAAATATCCCGCCTCAAGTTCATCTTGCATTGTTGAGAAATCAGGGAATCTTTGAGTGTTCATGCTATCACCGTCACGACGACCCCAAGTCATCATTAGGACAGAATCTGCTCCTTTATCATCAATAGTTTGTGCAAGTTGTACTGCTCCATTTTTGCTATCAATCCATTCCTGTTGGCTGCGAGGAAAACCAGGAATCTGGCTTTGGTCTTGAAGAACTACCCAATTCCATGCACCATTATTGAGAGTAGTATTCCATTGATGACCTGCTGTACCCACATTGCTAGAATGCTGTGAAAGGCGCATTCCTCCTCCGGTTAAACTTGTGACATTGGCTGGATTTGATGCAGCATTCATAACTCCGTCAACAAGGGAGTCAAGCGAATTAGCCGACGTGTAACTATTGCCCATCATCAAAATATCAAAAGAAATAGGACCTGTTTCAAAAACCCCCTCATCTGGCTGCAGATGGGAAGTTAATGGACCCTGCATCGGAGAAAAACAAAATAATGCCAGAATAGAAAATACCAGAATTCTCTTCGCTGACATGGTTATGCGATGAGTTGAGTCTAATTTAACCGTTCGTTAACTAATGAAAAACAATCAACGACTCCAATATTGAACGATTTCATCGCCCCATGTTTGGTCATCAGCACGAATCAACCCCGCATCGCTTAGTACCTGTGAATCAATACCACTTTCATATGGGGTCTGATGTTCAACAGTGGATTGAACCAAGTAAAAATCATCAACTAATTTTTCTTCAAGGAAATGCTTGACGGTAACCGGTCCACCTTCAACCATCAATGTTTGAATTTCCATATCTCCTAAGCGATTCAATACATTGGCTAAATCTCTGAAATCATCTTGTAAAACAAGAGTTTCTGCCCCATCAGTTAGAACTTGACTTTGTGTAGGAATTCTAGCATTTGGATCTATTACGATTCGTAGAGGTTGCTTAGTTGTTTCAACTCTTGACACTAATAGCGAGGGATTATCTCGCACAATCGTCTCAACGCCAACCAATATAGCATCACTTTCTGCTCTCATTTGGTGAACCAAATCTAAACATTTTTCTGATGTAAAACGTCCTGCATCCTTACTTCTATCATCAACACTGCCATTACAATCAACGGCCATTTTGACGGTTACGATTGGTTTGCGATATTGGCACCAATGTAGGAATGGTCTCATTTGGTCAGCCGCTTGCCCTTCAAGTAGGCCCGATTTGACGGAAATTCCTGCTTCTTGAAGAACGGTAATACCTTGTCCTCTCACAGTTGGATTTGGATCAGCATGAGCTACGATTACCGATTTCACTCCAGCCCACATTAACGCCTCAGTACACGGTGGTGTTCTGCCAAAGTGATTACAAGGCTCCAGGGTTACATATGCAGTTGCGCCATTAGGAGATTCACCCTTGGTCTCAGCATCGTGGATTGCCATTTGTTCAGCGTGTAATCCACCAAGATGGTCATGCCATCCTTCAGCAATGATTTGGCCATCCTTGACCAATACACATCCCACTAATGGGTTAGGTGAAACTTTACCCTTTCCGCGAATTGCAACATCTAAAGCAGCAGACATGAATTTGACATCATCATCACTCCACATCATCTCGCCCCCATTGTCTGCCAGCCTCCCTCATATGAAGAGTCATTGCCTAATACCGCTGAAAACGGGAAAGGGTTCATCCATGTGTTAAGTTGTGGCTCACCTATGGGATTAGTACATTGTATTGTCAATCCGGCCAGTAGGGATTTTCGTTGTGGAAAAATGTGGCCAAAATTACAATCTAAAATCACCGCAGCAGGAAATGAAGTTCAAACCTACATGACTGAAAGAGTTGGCCATGGAGGACAGATTGCATATGAGATAAGGCAACGCTGGGAATCTTCACAACAAGGTGGGGAAAGCGAGGGCAATCCCCCACTTGTCGTAGCAGTGGGAGGAGACGGCATTGTCCACGAAGTAGCCAGTGCCATAAGAGGCACAGATATCGTATTAGGTCAATTACCATACGGGTCAGGGAATGATTATTGTATTGCACATAATATTCCACGATTTGATTTGGATAAGGCTATTGAAATTTTATCAAATGGAACTGATAGACGTTGCGGAGCATGGAGGATTGAAGGAATACCTTGTCAAAAAGAAGGAGATTATCCCGCACCTGAATCCAATGTATGGGATGGAGAATCTACGCGTGATGGCAATGTCATTAGGTGGGCATTCTTAGAAGCAGATTGCGGAATTACCTCAGATATAGGAAGAGCAAAGTTGAGAAGAGCAAAATGGATTAAAGGTTCAAAGAAATACACATATCTGGGAGTAACAACAATTCCATTATGGAAGAGAAGAAAAGTCGAAGTAACAATCGATGACGGAGAGCCTGAAATTAGAGACATTACTTTGCTATCAGTAACAGCAGCCGAAACCTTTGGAGGCGGTTATCAAATTAATCCTGGTATGAACCCAGTCAAAGAAAATGGGTTGTTGATTTTTGCTCCACGATTGAGCAGACTTGCCATGCTCTCTTTAATGGGTCCAATCAAAAAAGGAAAGCATATTGGAAAATGGGGTATTACTCAAACGCCTGCAAATAAATTGAATCTTAGATGTGTTGCACCAGATGGTGAACCAAGTGATAGTTCAACGAATATTATCAGTTACATCAACATCGATGGTGAACCAGTGATTCAATTACCAGCAAAATTAGAATGGAATTTAGATCAAATAACCGTTAGAGGAGCCACTCAAGTTGAATGGTAGAACAAATTAACATCATAAAGAGAAGTCTGAAAAGTCTTCCTCTTCTTCAAAAGTATTGCTACTTTGTTCTTGTTCTCCCCAAGGTTCTGCTTTAGGTTGTTGGGCTTTCTTAGTTGCCCGTTTCTTGACAACTTTCTTTTTAGGTTCCTCTCGAGGTGTAGAATTTCCAGAAACAGCAGAAGAAAAGTGTGAACGCTTACTTGGTGCAGGTTCGGTATTGGAGACGACTGACGACCGAGTTGTTGTTGGTGCAGCAACATTTGCTGAAGAAACGGTAGTTTTGCTTTTTGATTGTGACGAGCCTCTTGAAGCAGAAGAACTCTGTGATGCGATGCTTTGTGCTTCAGAAGTTGCCACTACACTAGAGCCTTTTGAGCCAAATTCGGAAGCATTGGAATCATTAGAGCCCGATTGTAAAGCACTGTCTAAATCAAAACCAACTAGGCCATCAGAGGCGTCGTCAACTCTTTTTGGTGGCTTATTTCCTGATTTTTTAGCCTCTGTCACAGCATCTTTACGCGCTTTAGCATTTCGTTGTTTTGAAGTAGTCATTCCTTCCGATTTTGCTTTCTTCATGTCCGATTTTACTTTTGAAACAGAAGCCATCGCCTTTTTCCCAACCAATATTTCCATCGAATGAGTAGCACCCTTTGAAACAGCAATATTGGAGAGGATGAACATGCCAACAGCCCCCCCAAGTCCAACGATTAGGAAGAAAGTAATGAATCCACCACGACCGAGGAACGGAACATCGCCCAAAACCCACTCATTTGAAGAATCGCCACTTGAAGTAATAACGGAATCTTGTAAGTTTATTGCTGTCACTACCAAATAGACTGATTCCATATTTTGTGTACCGATTTTCATTTCACAGTTGTTATCTACTTCATGCATTGTAGAGAATAATCCCACCGAGCCACCAACTGAGGTTGTATTATTTGTATCCAATAAGTAACCTTCTATTTGTATAGGTTGGTGCCATTCTCCAAGTGCACCCATACCATTGAGAATGTTTTCAGATGTTGGTATTAATCCCAAAACGAACCATTCGGAATCCGAATCCATATCGACTTCATCAAGGTCAATATTTCCAGCACCAGTTTCAGGATATAATGGCAGTGTCCAATCTTTGACTTGCACTCTTGGAATCTGTTCGCCATCTACTGCAGCAGCTTCTTTCATCGTCATTGATTTGATGGCAACAGAAGTGGTTACGGTAAGATCAAGGTCGCCAGCACCATTTAATTCATCATGAGAAGTATAGATTTCACTAGCAGCCATATATCCAGTGAATGTTATCGGTGCACCTCCATAATTAAGAGTTTGAGAATCATCACCTGCATTACAGCCAATAGGTACCAATTCATCAAAGGTTTCTTTATCGTCCCCTAAAGAACTCGTAGCAGATACAGAGTCAGTTGTAAAATCAACTTTTACTTCTCCATCACCCGTGCCCCACCCAGCAGTGGTTGGAGACAAACAGCCTGCCAAGACCATGAGGGAGAGAAGAGATAGGGCAACAAGACCTCTGCGCATATTGTTTGCAGAGTGGCTTCAGTTTGAGAACCCTTCCTTTCAATATGCTGCAAAATGATGTCATCTATACGGTGAAAAAAGAGGCGCAGACGGAGAGATTCGAACTCCCGTGCCACAAAGGGCACCGGATTTCAAATCCGGCGCAATACCAGGCTATGCGACGTCTGCAGTGGTTGTGCGTAG
>JABIGP010000028.1 GCA_018650105.1 Methanobacteriota archaeon | reverse complement strand
GAATTCTTGGAGATATTACGATTACCAATACCTATTCACCTGTAAATGAAATATATGATTTTCCACTACGGGCAGATGAACGCTGGACTACGACGAGGACATCGAGTTCGACTTGGTCTGGAGCAAGTGACTACATCACTCCATTCCCGCCACCGACCACCGACACCAATTCAACAACTTGGGAAGTAACCGATGTTGGAAAACCTTTCAACAATAGAGGACAAACAATTGGCTATGGTGGTTGCAATCAATCTTATGGATTAACTTCCTATGATGTTGAGGGTGATGAATCTGGCTATCGTTGGTACTGCCCAGAAGCGAGAAATTATGCATGGATGCACACCGAAGAAGATGTCGGTTTGACAATTGATTTCCGCCTCAAGCAATATATTCCAAAAGACTCAACTGGAGTGGATATTTATCAAAATCCAGGTAGTAGAAATCGCTGTATTGATGTTGAAACAACCAATTCGATTACCGCCCTTAACACCCCTACAGAAGTATGGGCTAATGTATCTGCTTCATGCTTCTCGAACATTGCTGGACTACAACTAGAATTACGCTATGAAACAACAGGTTTCTTGACCTTATTAACCACTGCAGCAAATGGAAGTGCGTGGGCGATTGTAGATGTTTCGGATGAGTTAGACCCTTCTACATATGACTTGGATTGGGCAAGTCACGCCTTTGTTGCAAAGGTTGCAAATCATATTGGGGTATCAACAATCACTCTTGATGAAGATATGGTCGGACTAGATTTAATCGCAGATTTGGATGCTGCCCTCATATTGAGGAATAGAAGTGGCATCACCTCTGAATTGAACTCGATAACGGGGTGGAACGTACTACCTTCTGACCAATTATTTATTGAGGTGTCAGTGAAAAATCGCGGAATTACTACTTCTGCACCAGCCGAAATGCTAATCACTCATCCTGATGGTCAATCTAGCAGACATTCGTTGTCGCCACTTGCAACTTATGCTGTACAAAAAGTCAATTTTACATGGACGGTCCCAGAAAACTCACCTATAGGCATTATTCCATTGAGTTGGGAAGCAGACCCTGATATCATTAATTCCGCAGATGCAAACTCCACTAATGACTATGCTCAACTCGACCTATTTGTTGGAAGATTACCGACTGCATTAGCAAATAATTCAACCGCGCAAACAAATCAATTGACATTGATTGATGCTTCACAAAGCTTTGATGAAGACGGGGGAGATGTATATTGTAAGTTCAATATCGCTTATGATGATGGGTCACGCCAATGGAATACTGAAAGATTTGTGTCCCAATCCTGCATGATGAATTATTCTTGGATTGACGATGGTAATTACCCGATTGAAATAATAGTAATTGATGATGAAAGAGATGAAATGACAATTACGCTCATCGTTGAAATTGACAATAGAGCGCCTAAAATCGAAATTAGAAGTGCAAGAACTGAAGCAAAGGTTGAACATCCAATAACATTGTATGCATATGCAAATGATTCTGATTCTGAAAAAGTTTGGCCTGGTGTTGTTGATGTATATTGGCCAAACACTATTTGTCAAGAGGGATACTATACGAGAACATGTACTACAACTGCTCCAAGTGAAGGATGGCATTCATTTATTGCCATAGCCGAAGATGATGATTCCACAAAAACTACTGCCAGTGTTGACATAAAATTCACTAATATCGCACCACATGGAACAACGATTCAATTGTTGAATGGTTCTACTGCAATGGAAAGTGACAACCAACATATTTGGCAGGTTGAAGAAGATCAATTGGTCAATGTCAAAGGGCAGTCTGAAGATTCAATAGATGATATTGAGGAATTGACACACACATGGTGGCCAGATGATGCACAACCATCATTGCTGAAGATTTTTGAAGGAAGAACCTCTCAATATCCAATGCTGTGGAGTGGCTCTGGATTACACAAAATTCGCTTACAAGTAACTGATACAGATGGTGAATCAAGTGCTGTTGAAGAGCGGTGGGTCAATGTAAACAATGTTGTACCTACCATTGAACCATTGGATAAAATATTGCCAATAGCTGAAGGTCAAGAAATAACCATCACTGGATATTCTAATGATACAGAAAGTGATGTTTTAACTCTGGTAAAATGTTGGGATATTGACCCCGGAATCGATAGTGATGACTTTGGTTCTGCGGCTGATGATTGTGACATACGAGGTGATGTTCTAACATATTCATGGAACAGAAGTGGCACCCATACCATCATCTATCATGTAACCGATGATGACGGGGCACATTCTAGTGAAGTTCTAAGTGTTGAAGTTCTTAACATGCCCCCAAAGGTAAGGATTACTGATGTTTCATGTATAGCATATAGCGAATGTGTCCTCGATGCTTCCGCAACGATTGATTCACTGAATGACATCAATGACATAACAATCGTATGGGATATTGACATAACGAGTGATAGTAATGGTGATGGAATAAAGGATAATGATGCTGATTTAATTGGGACAACTGTTTCTCATGTATTTCGCATTTCAGGTGTTACCAAAGTCAAAGCAATCGCATGGGATGAGGACCCTGAGCGTCCAGGAACTTCCACGAAAAATATTGACATTTCTCCTCCTGAGCGGAATTTGGTTGAGAAAATTAGTGCTTCTCTCATAGGAGAGGAAGCAAATGCATTTGCCCAGTTATCACTCCTGGTGATAGTATTGTCATCTCTTGCCTATTTCACTGGACGAAAAAAGGAAAATCTGCAAAGTGATATTTGGGACGGATTCTCAAACTTTCAAAATGAATTAGATGAATTCGGAGAACCTGTTGACCAAATGGCTATTCTCATAGAATCGCGTAAGCCTGAATCGCCTCCTCCATTACATATGTTCGTGAAATCTATGGAAACTGCACCTGAAAATGAATTGAAAATCATTGACCAAATACAAGATGATACTAGCAACAATGATGATGTTATCAAAACTGATACAAAACCTATACCGATTCCAGAAGATGGTTTGCCGGAGGGTTGGAGTGAAGAGCAATGGCAACATTATGGCCAACAATATCTAGATTCAATATAATTTTCAATCGCCCAATTTTCAATCGCCATTAAATGTGTCAAGATGGTGGGTTTACTATGTCTCGGAATCACCTTTTGGCAGTTGGCCTAGTTGCATTGCTTTTCTTGGCCCCATTTACTGCATTATTGGAATCTAATCCATCTCAGTTGGATTTCCAACAACCTTCTCACGCAGATGGGACTGATTCAGCACCAGATGTCCCAAATTATCGCATAGGCGATAAGTGGATTTACGAGACCAAATTTGATGTTGCTTCGTTGATTACGCAAGCAAATGTATCTGCATCGATTAACACACTGACTGGCGATACAGATTATGAAATGGAAGATAT
>JABIGP010000237.1 GCA_018650105.1 Methanobacteriota archaeon | reverse complement strand
GTTCCTTCAAGCAGCAATAAGTTGCCACCCCATTTTGGGATATTAAGATTTGAAACAGAAGCACTGGAATATTGTTCTCCATTTTCATTCAAAAATAGTTCCAAAACTTCATTTTTCCACTCAGAACTCAAGTTCTTTGGTTCTGGTCCTAACATCCATTGGATGCCATCTTGCATGATTATCACTCCTTACGGGAATTTTTTGAACGGCTTCTCGTCCCTCTATGGGCTGTTAAGTCTCTAGCAGAGTTGCTTCTTTTTGCACGAGAGTATTTTTTCTTAGGAGAATACTTGTTTTGTTTTTTAGTTTCTGTAAAAATACTTCCTTTACTCAACAGGATATTTAGTTCGGACAACGACAAACCTTCTCCAGATTCCATTTTTGACTGCACTTTGGCAATGTCTTTCTTGCTAAATGTCTTATAATTAGACTTGTTAGAATTCGTAGAGTATGATTTTTTGGAATTCTGCTTCTTGATAGATTCACTATATTTCAGCCACGACTTTAATCGGCCTATTTCTCTCTTTATTTTCCTTTTTTCAAGGTTAAGTTCTTCAAGATAGCGAGTAATCAAGTTTGAACTGCTGAAAAATGTATCAGAATTATTTTCTTTCGAAATATTATTTTTTATTGCTGAGGCTGAATCAGTTGATGTTGATAATTCTGAATTATTCTGATTCTTTACAAGTTCTATAAATTGGCCATGTAATTTGTCTGCTTCACGTGCCTTAGGTAACATTTCTTGCAGTTCAAAGAACAATGAGAAATCATTTTCTTCTGTGAGAATTGAAGGGACTCTAAAGATGTCAACTTCGCCGGTTAAGCGTTCGTAAATTCTTGACAACTCCTCTTCGATTCTATAGGTGGGGATTAGTATTTTCTTCTGTATTTCATCGCGCAATGTTGCGATTTCAGGGATTTTCTGCACCTTCTTCCTCTCTTCTAGACAAATAATGATTTTATTTTCTACTTCCTCCAATTGGGTAGTATTGATCTTGATTGAAGCATTTACTTCTTCCTTTCCTTTGCCTCTAAGGTCGTGGAATAAATCTAATTGTTTGTCCGAAACATGAGTTTCAGGATTTCTCAATTCACACAATTGTTGCCAGGAATCACCATTACAAATACCAAACCACATACGAAGTATTTCTTCGTGAATATCCATTACCCCTTCTGCCCGAAGAACCGTACTTAGGTCTCTCTTCAAATCAAATGGGTCTTCAATTGGTAAACTATGTTTGCCGACTCTTTTTGATTCATCATTGATAATGATATCAATTGCAGTTGGGTCGTGCTCAATCCAGTTCTTTTCATCTCTAGAAAGAGGTGCCCCATTTCTAATGGAACATATGTCATTGGCCCAGTCCCAATTAGCAAATGTTTCAAAAAAGTGCACGATAATTTCTCCAAGTGTTTGCTGATTTTGTTGCTTTAGTAAATTCTTTGGATTTGGATGAATTGTAACATCGTATTCATCGCCTTCAACATTCTGAATGTTTCGTTTTTTACCAGATTGAACATTTGCGACCAAAGGCGGTGTAGTCATTTGCATTGATTGAATGCTCATCAGCGACCACGAATATGAGGATAAAGTCCCTGCAGGGGCATCGCTGACATCTCGACACATCGCCCAATATTTTATCGCTAAAATCGCTTGTGAAACTCTTGCATCTTGCATAGAATACGTCTTGAGTAATTGAGTATTATGTAGTGCAAGTGTATTGTTTACTGATATGTCTAAGGGTATTCCTGTTTTGGCATCTCTGCATTTCACGATAGGTACCTTCGCATGTGGAATTACCACAATATCTACAAAGTCATATTGTCTTAGTAATTTGCCGATTTTATTGAAAATCTTCTTCGGAACTGTGCCCGATATTTGCAAGCATAAATCAAGGTCTCCTTGAGCTAATGACAATCCAGTAACTGATGAACCGAATTTGTCTAATGTGCTTCCTGGGAAGCGAGATTCCAACAACTGTTTCAAGAATTTGAATAATTTTGTCCGGCTTTTGTCTTTCTTATTGTGTTCAAGTTGCTTGCGCAACATTTCAGTGACATCATCATTTAGTCTGGCAAGGGCTTCTTGAGGAATTTCCGCAGCCGTTGGAAATTCTAACTCACCGATTAATGCATTATGCAGATTTGGCCAGCGCCCCTGCTGCTCTGCAGTAAATTGAGTAATCGGGCAGATGTCAGCCATTCAAATCTCTCCGCCCTTGTTATTTTGTGATGCTTTTGTCTTGTTCATCTTTGATATCGCAGGGGTTGAATATTCACCTTCTCGCACTCTCTTGGCATTTACCAATAATCTATCCAATCCTTTGTCAATCAATTGTTGCCAGTGTTCAATTCCTCTTTCGCTGTAATCAAGTGCTTGGCTGAGCAGAGCAGTACGTGAGTCTGCCCTCCTTCTCATCGCTTCATTTTCGAGATAAGTATTACTGAATTTTTCTTTGGCATCCTGCAAAGGTAATAGTTCCTCATGCGAAAGTATTGATGCCGAAATCTCATTCAATGTGTCATTATGGTGTGATTCAAATTGTTCATCTGAACTATTTTTACCACTAAACTGATTGAAAGTTTCAGTTGTTAGATCTTTCATTTGGTCTAGGACAATCCTTTGTTGATGATTATTTTCATTGGACTCTTTGTATATTTGCATCAATGAGAGAAATTCTTTTTTGGATTCTTCAGCAACAGCATCTTCAATAAATTCACACATGCTTGAAAATAACAGGCTTGCTTTATTTTGAGATTGTAAACAATTGTCTAATATTTCGTTAATTTGCTTGTCAAAACCATCGCGGTTTTCTTTAGCAGTTCTGGTCAATGGTACTGCGATATCTAACTCTTCTTGACGAGCATCCAACTGTTCAGGAATCGCCTGCGCTAACCTCTCTCGACGATGCAAGATGGCCCGAGCCAACAAGTCTGGGGTAATTTCCAGCAACTCGTCAGGTGTCATACATTCTTGGGCGAACTTTCAACATGGGATAAACATGGCGCAAGGTCATCTTTTGGCGTGAAGGTGAAGAACCCCTTTCGCATAGGTGGTAACATGGGGGAGTACAACACATCATCAAACACGATGTCATACCTTGTATGTTCTCTTCTTATCACCGTCATTATTGCGCCCATAGTTTCTGCATCTGGTGGAGGCGCAGTGATTGATGTAAGTAGTATTCAACTTGATGAAATGGGTACCTTCGAGGATAGTGAATTGAATGTCCCATTTACCATAGTAGAGCAAAGTGGCATTGATGCAGATGTAGAAGTTAATGTCATCATTTCTTCACTTGAAGGTGTTGAAATCCACAATCAATCAACAAATTATACTATTTTGGCATCTGGCAGTACACCAATCAATTACACATTTGCAAACATGCCGTTTGGTTTTTCTAACCTTGTTGTTACAATGAGTGGTGATACTGGGACAGTAGATTCAAACTATGTCACGCAATTTAATCGTACAATTCAACGTCTGCGCCCTGCACTATTGTCCATTGAAGAAGTTTCAATAATTCCGGTTGATTTTATGGGTACTCCAACGGGTAATGAAAGCATTAGAGATGGAGATTATGTGATGATTAGTGCTGAAATAGAAAATCTTGGCGATATTCAATGGTCAAGCGATATCAACGTTGATATTATTGATCAAGATTTGTTTGAGACGCACGTAACACCGGCGACCTTTAATGCAGCGTCAACAACAATAATACAAACTTACTCTTCTTCACAGTTTACCGAAAGTAGTACAAATATTAGTTCTCATATTTCGGTAAATGTTACAGTATCAGTTCCCCCTCCTTCTCAAAATGAACTATTCCAAGTCGATACATTTGAGGTTGGTCCACCGCCTTTAGCGAGAATAGACATGGAACTATTGCATCTTAATTCTGAAGTAAATGCGGGAGGGGTTGCAATGTGGAATCTCTCGGTAGCGAATAACGGAGAAAGAGATTTCAATGGAACAGTCACTTGTATTTTCACTGGAGGTGAAGTTGAATATTCTAGTACAATAGGACTTTCACCAAACAATAGCATTATGATTTCAATAAGCGCATCAGCTCGTCCAGGCGTTCTTTCTTGTCAAACAGAAGGACAACGAATTTGGAATGATTCAATCAGCCCAGTTTACTCCACATTATCCATGACCGCTGCAGCATTTGAGGCAGCCGGATCAGCCACTCCTGCCACTTTGGGAGGTCCTTGGCATAAAGGTGATATTGCAACATTCTCAATGTTGGTGCGTAATCATGGCGATAGTGACGGGATGGTCCAATTACGTTGTGAAATAAATGGTGTAATCAGTTTGAGTGAACCACTTAATTTAGCCATTGATGCAGCAGGGGAAGTATCAGTTGCTATTCAAATGACTACTACAGGACAAAACCAAGTCAATTGGTCTTTAGTGTCTTCAGATGGTGCAATTGACTCTGGATTAGAAGGAATTATTCAAATTCCAGTTTCTGCCCAGCAAAGTATTGAGCCAAAGATAAACCTGGTAGAATGGGACTCGGCTGAAGGGATTTCTTTCACATGGCAAGTTGAACTTGATGTTGGAGTGGAAAGAGATATCCGTCTAAGGCTCGGTTTTGTTGCGGGTGGTTCAGAGAGTTATCCATATGATTCAGTAATCACAGTCTATCCGGGAATGACTGCCGGTCAATTTGATGTCGGGCATGTTGATGCGGATATGGTGGTAATAAGTATTGATTCGATTAATTGGACACTAGGGCCTGGACCTACATCGGCAACAAAATCCGTACCATCTGAAAGACCGGTTTACTCGATTCAAATAAATCCACTTTCTACACCAAGAGATCCAACCGCGGGTGATGAAACCAGCATTGTTGTGGAAATTTCTAATGACGGTGTCATTGATGGAATCTCCGGTCAACTCTTATTGGTTGATGCAAGTGGAAACTTATTGGCTCAGAGCGATACTGATATTTTGCTATCAGGAGATTCAGAAGGAGTAATTCTCAGTATTGTTTGGCCATCTGGCGCTGATGTAAAATTAACTGCAAAATGGAGTATTGGACAAGAAATAATCACTTCAAGTCAATCATTTACATCAGGCACCAATGAAGCATCTACTCAGTCTTATGAGATTCCTTGGATTGGTATGATTTCAGGTATTGCAATAGCAGGTGCGGTAATTCTCGCATTTAGGCTCAAGAATACCTCAAAAGAGGTTGTTCCAAAAAGTCACAAAAACAAGAATAATACTTCAAAACCAAAGAAGAAATCATCAAAATCAAAATCTTCAACTTCAAGCAGCGACAGAAAGGTGCAAGTTGGGTGTCCTGAATGTGCAAGACAATTACGTGTTCCAGCATCATATTCAGGTAAAGTGAGGTGCCCAGATTGCTCAAACCGTTTTGATGTGACATCGAGAGAAGAATCAGATAAAGAAGATGAAATTGAAGAAATAATAGAGCAAGAAAAGAAAGAAATTGCTTGTCCTGATTGCGCTCAATCATTGAGAGTTCCTACTGATTATTCTGGTTCTGTTCGCTGTCCAGCCTGCAAGGTGGTTTTCAGTGCAAATTCTGAATAAGCAAGCATTGATGGGTATGAAGGAACTGGGATTGGTATGGGTGGACATTTTCAAGAGTTTGAGGATGAATACTTAGAAGCAATGTACAGTTATTACGAAAATGATCCGGAATTGCTTGTTAGAACTGGAGAAATAGCTAGAACCCTACAAGTTTCACCGGCATCAGCAACAGAAATGATACAAAGATTAGCATCAAAGGGTTTGGTGAATTACATACCATACAAAGGCGCCAGTCTTACTGAACTAGGTCTTTCAGTGGGTATGCAGATGAAGAGAAGACATCGTTTGGCCGAGGTACTTTTGGAAAAATTACCATTTTTTGGTAATGTCCACGAAACCGCATGCAGACTAGAGCATGCAATTGATGATGATCTGGAAATAGCACTATCACTATTGTTGAACCAACCAAATATTGACCCCTCAGGAAGGCCAATTCCTCCTGCAAGAGATGATTTAGCAACGGTAATTGAGACTCATGCAAGCGTATTACGTCCGATGAGTTCTATTTCCAACAATTGTGAAGGTGAGATTAGAATGATGGTCGTCAGTGAAACGGGTATGAAATCGTTATCAGATATTGGTGTTAGTATTGGTACTCATGTCAAGAAAATAAATGGACGATGGCAAACTTCCGAAGGGGCATATTTTGAGATATCTGAAAGATTAGCAGAAAAAATACTATTGCGTTGTTAAGATGGAATTTCTGGTCAACAGTAAAAAGCAATAACCGCTCCCTATTGCTATGGAGGGGTCAGATGTGCAGATTGAAACCTCCATGAAAGATAAATCGAGGTCGAGAAAAGGAATTTTTTCAAAGATAATGGCAGTTTCTCCTATTGGTGAAAAGGCAACAGTCAAGGAGTGGGAAGCAATATTTCTTGCCATTGACAAGCAAATCATTAGTTTTGGTCTTAGATTAATATTATTTTTACCAGCATTTGCAATGTTTACTTATTTCATAGCATGGGCATTTTCAACAGGTTCTCCTGAGTGGTGGTTGAAAAATATTGAACCTACTCTGGATTTGACCTTTTCAATTACCTTAGTTGCAATTACTTTTGTTATTATGTTTGGATATATATTGGCAATAATAATTCACCAGCATAGAGTTAGCCTTTCATGGAGCGTCTTTAAAGATGAGATTAGAATCTCAAATGATGCGCATAGACCCGTACAATCTTTACAAGGGTACGATGGGTTAGTCGATAGGATGAATAGGACCCGTAGAAAGACAAAATCTAGTTTAATTTTGGCTATGATGAGTGCATCCCTATTATGCATAATATTCTATATTGGTTCAGAGCATAAATCTGCGATGATTTTACTATTTGGCTCCTTTTCTCTGATGCTATTATCAATTGGACAACAATTGGCTACTAGGTCTAATCAATTCAGCATGGTTGACCGTACCGGATTACTTGATGCCTATGAGCCAGCGATTCACCCGTCAACAATAAACTCAGTATTCAATGATTTACTAATTACACACATGGATCCTTTGATGAGGGCTCAATATGTTGATTTCATAAAAAGAATAGAAGAAAATATTCACGCCAATGTGGAAGTTGATTATGCAAGAGAAAAGATGCTGATGACACTGTATAGGCACTCGTGTGGTTTGGACCGTAATACGATGAATTCTGAACTATCAGAAATAATGAATGATAAAGGCCTGGAGTTAATTGTATCACATGATGTGTTTACATTGGAAATATGGATTTCATTGATTGAGCATGTCAAAAAATCATGCCCAGCATTTTTTAGAATGATCGATAGATTGGAACATGAGATTGAAGTTGGTAACGATCCTGCTTTGAAAGATTTGGTATTCGAAGTGGATTTGGAAAACGTAGTAACCAATAGAGCGAACCTATTTACAATAATTCATAATCTTAGCTCAGAAGAGAGAACGGTTGTCTTTAGAGTTCAAACACCTGATTTCCGGCCTAATGATGTAGCCCTTACTTACAGGCTTATGCCAGGTGAAAAATATTGGTGGTCTGATAAAGCGCTGCCAAGTGTTGCTGAAGGTGATGAGGACACACTAGGGATGATGAGTGGATTACTCAGAGATGGAACAGTTGCCTGGCAATCACTATTGCCTACCACTAATGGTGAAGCAACAATTTCAGTTCGCCTTGAACAGAAGAGTGGTGAATTGTTAGTTGGTAAGCAGATAAATGTCAGAGTTCGTTCTGAATTTAGAGCAATGGTCCGTTCTTCCGGTTCACTCGCTGCCAATCTCATAGGAACTCTTGGATTATTAAGCGCAATATTTATGCAAATATATGCATTATTCGGTCAATTATAGAATTGAATAGTCTTGTAAGCCATCCACAGCCTTGAAATGGTAAATGCAGTGGAGGAGTCATGCGCGGAATGAAAGATGACGCTGAGGAGAAGCCTGATGCGGACCTTCGTGAAGAACTTCAGACGATGGAAGCGAAAGTTCGCAAATTGCGTGAAACACGTAATTCATTCAGCGATTCTGCTAAGCAGAGTGCTGATAAGCGCAATGCAATCCAGGCACAATTCAAGGAACACAGAGAGAAATCAGCTCTTGTTCTTTCAGAAGTAAAAGTAATTCGTGCGGAAATAAAATTGTTTAAAGAGAAGCGCAATGCAATTCAAGACCAAATCCGCCAACTAATCTCGCAAGCAAAGGGTCGTCGCGGTGAAAAGAAAGAGAAGCGTTCAGCTACTGCTGAATTTGCTCAACTAAGACAAGAGGTTGACAACTTAGAGAGAACTTTTGAAACATCAAGCGTTGGTGCAAAGAAAGAGAAAGAAATGATGGCTAGTCTAAAATTAAAGCATCGCCGTCTTGCAGAATTAGAACCAGAGGTTGCACATTTTGACCTTGTTAGCGTTGATTTGTCAGATTTGGATGGTTCAATAAAAATTCTAAAGGCCGAAGCGGATGCAGCACATACAGCAATGATAGAAGCAGTTGGCCGCGTTACTGAAAAATCAAAGGAATTGGATGAAGTATTTGCACACCGTGATTTCCTCAAAGCAGAAGGAGACCGGTTCCATGAAGAATATCTTGAATTTAGAAAGAAGGCTGATGATATGCATGCAAAGACTGTTGAGTTGATGAAGGATGTTGACAAAGCACGTGACCAATTAAAACTTGCAAAGAAGGAGAGAGAATCTTGGATTACCGACCATAACCAATCTGTCAAAAATCAGATGTCATCGGGAGCTAGTTCCGAAGATGTTGCTAACGATTTAGTTAGTAGTCTAATGTCTTCAGGTTCTTTGACGATTGGTGGGACAAGTGGAGCAGAAAACAGTGCAAAATCCCGCCTTCCTATTGGGAAGTCATCTAAGAAAGCCGGAATGCGCCGAATAAATATGCAGAATCGTCGCCGATGAGGTGGAATTGATGTATGGGGTCATCATGGCTGGTGGTCAGGGTTCAAGACTGCGCCCATTGACATTAACACGACCAAAACCAATGGTTGAAGTTCTAGGCAGGCCAGTTATTGATTTCGTAAAGGATGCGATGTTGGAAGCCGGTATCGACAATGTAATTGTCACTACAGGATATAGAGGGGAACAACTGCAAAAGCATGTTTCTACTTGGCCGCAGCAGGCACAAATTTCTCATAACCGGGAAATTTCAGCACGAATTAATCAAGAACATTCTCCAATGGGAACGGCTGGAAGTGTTCGCCTTTTGGGTGAATTATTAACTGAAACTTTTGTTGTTGGTTCTGGTGATTCAGTAGCATCGTTTGATATTTCAGGACTATTGCAAGCCCACAAACAAAGTGGTGCAAAAGTAACCATGGCACTGTGGGAAGTGGAAGATCCTAGTGATTTTGGAATTGTTGGATTATCCGAATCCCATAATGGTGTGTTGGATGGAAATCTACGCGAGGGATATATTAGAAAATTCAAAGAAAAGCCAAGTCCACAAGAAGCATTTAGCAATGTGATAAATGCTGGATTGTACATAATTGAGCCAGAAGTATTAGATTTAGTCCCACATGGTGAAAAGTTTGATTTTAGTAAACAATTATTTCCATTGGTTTTGGAAATGAATTGGCCAATGTATGCCAAGACAATCGATGGTGTTTGGTTTGATGTTGGAAATCCAATGGAATTACTCAACGCTCAATCAACATTGGTCAAGAGGATGAATGAATTGCCCTTCCCTATTCCAGATGGAACTCTCCTCCCAGGAGATGGGTTCTGTATGGGCAATACGGAAAATCTTGGTGAAGTTACCAGCAGCGTAATCTCTTCCGATTGCCAAATACAAAAGGAAGTAGTTATTTCTAATTCATTATTGATGTCTGGATGCAGTATTGGTACGAATTCATCTATTACAAAATCTGTTCTTGGTCAAGATGTAGTGATTGGAAATGGATGTAATTTACACAATGTTGTGCTAGGAGATGGAACCGTTATTGACGCTGACACCAATCTTTCAGATCAAAAAATTCCATGACTTAGTGAATGATGTCGGCGTATTACTCATATACCCTTGCTAGCCGGAGGAGATTATGACTTCTTCTCGCGACGGCCACATGGCCGAAAGAACCTATGACCGAACATGGGATGAGATTGAGCAAATGCTCGCCAAAGCAGAATCAAAACGTAAGCAATGGAAAAGTTGGTTTGAGGAATGTAAATCTTCAGGGGATAGAGAAGGAATGAAGGAAGCCGCAAGGAATCACAAAGCATTGGATGGAGTTATCAAAACTCTTCGCTGGACATTAGGTGAAGTTGGCGTAAGTGATCCTCTCCAATGAGATTCTATAGAATTACAGACTAAAGGTTAATTTCTCAAAGTCCTCGTTGGTCGTAGCGTACATCAAGAGTTTCAAGTTCATCACCCTTCATGGCTGCTCCAGCCATCATTGCCATTGCTTGAGTTACTTTTTCAGCATCATCATAATGTGCTGTTGCAAGAACAATTGCATCAGCCATTGTCTTAGGGTCTTCAGACTTGAATATTCCAGAACCAACGAAGATACCATCCATTCCAAGGCGCATCATGTGTGATGCATCTGCTGGTGTTGCAATTCCTCCAGCTGAGAATGTAACCACTGGCAAACGGCCCATTGTTCTAACCTCTTCAAGAATTTCTCGGACTTCTTGATGCATTGTTTGGTCAATTGCACCAAAAGGAGTGCTATGAAAAGTTCCTGGTAATTTTGATTGGTTTGCCAAAACCCTATATCTATCAATAATGATTTCAGTCGTTTCATCAATCCCTGAATCATCAAGCGTTTGCAATTGTTTAATCTCTTGGTCGATTAATCTTGCATGTGTAACTGCGGCAACAACATTTCCAGTTCCTGCTTCACCTTTGGTGCGAATCATTGCAGCGCCTTCCCAAATACGCCGTACAGCCTCTCCTAATTCTGTAGCACCACATACGAATGGGATGTCATAATCTTTCTTTGCAATATGGAAAAATGGGTCAGCAGGTGTTAGAACTTCGCTTTCATCCACCATGTCAACTCCCATTGATTCAAGAATTCGTGCTTCTCCTTCATGGCCGATTCTTGCCTTCGCCATTACCGGTATTGAAGTACAGTCGAGAATACCTTGAATCATATCTGGGTGGCTCATTCTAGCAACTCCGCCATCTCTTCTAATATCGGCGGGAACTCTTTCCAAAGCCATTACTGCAACGGCACCAGAATCTTCTGCAATGGCCGCTTGATCTGGATTGACAACATCCATGATCACGCCACCTTGCTGCATACGTGCAAAGCCACGTTTTAGCAAATCACTACCTCTTCTAAACTTGGTGAAATCAGTATCCTTAACCATTGCAATCAGCCTGTCCAAAATTATTTACTTCAAGAACATTGGTAATTTCAATGCTCTGTGGAATATAGCCCAGTTGGAATTCTTAATCAGCAAGAACAGGTGAATCACCTTCAGCAACTTCTGCATCAACAGACTCTGTTGCATTGCGTTCTTCCCATGCTTCTTCTCCAGCTGGTAAGTCGGTATCTGCAAAAATAGCATCAACAGGACATTCAGGGATACAAGCGCCACAATCAATGCATTCATCAGGGTCAATGACCAGGTATTTTTCAGCTTCTCTAAATGCTTCTA
The DNA here is from genome assembly GCA_018650105.1 of Methanobacteriota archaeon. Lineage (GTDB taxonomy): Archaea > Thermoplasmatota > Poseidoniia > Poseidoniales > Poseidoniaceae > MGIIa-L1. Next base: position 49 of record JABIGP010000237.1, on the reverse strand, counting down.
CTGGGCAAACAGCAACGCATTCTTGGTATTTGTGATCAACGCAAGCGGT